>CAMDRY010000203.1 GCA_945906975.1 Bordetella parapertussis
TGGAATTGAGTTCGGTGCTGCAGCAGAGTGCCGGCGGCAAGCTGCGCGCCCTGGCGGTTGGCAGCGAAAAGCGCAACGTATTTTTGCCTGATGTTCCTGCTATGGCCGAGGTGCTCCCCGGCTTCGTCGCCCTGACCTGGTTCGGCATGGTAGCGCCGCCGTCGACGCCGGCTGCGATCGTCAACCGCGTTTCCGCCGCGACCGCCGAGGCGCTGCAGCAACCCGAAGTGGCGAAAAGACTGCGCGGCATGACGGTCGACGCCGTCGGCGGCAGCCCGGCGGAAATGGCGCAGTTCATGCGCGAGGAGCGCCAGCGCTGGGGCGACGTCATCCGCGTCGCCGGGGTAAAACCGGAATAAGGGCGGTCCATCGCCGAGGATTCGTGGAGAAAAGCATGAGCTTCGAGAGTTGGCGTGGCGTCGTCGGCGATATCAAACCCACCATGCGCCCCGGCGCACTGGAGGAACTGATCCGCATGTTGCCCGAGGGCGTGGGCGTGATCCCGCTGTTTCTCGATATCCGGAATAGCAAGATCGACACCTTCAAGCAAGCGGTCTCTCAGTACGAGCCCTTGATCGCCAGGCTGGTGGAGGCAGAGGTCGACGTGATCAACGCCGAGGGCGCGCCGCCGTTCATGGTCCTGGGACACGCGGGCGAAGCGAAGCTCCTTGCGCGTTGGGAGCGCGAATACAAGGTGCCGATCTTCACCTCCGGCACCAATCATGTACGCGCACTCAAGGCGCTAAGGGTCAAGCGATTTATCGGCGTCACCTACTTCACCGGCGAACTCAACAATCACTTCGCGCGCTATTTCAAGCAAGCCGGGTTCGAGGTTCTCGGCATGGAGGGAATAGACGTTCCATTCAACAAAGTCGGCGGCCTCGCGTCGCAGGAGATCTACGCGCATATCAAAAAGGTGTTCCTCAAGCACCGGCGCGCCGAAGCGATTTACCTGCTCGGCTCCGGCTGGCGCGTGCTCGACATGATCGACCTGCTTGAGCAGGACCTGGGCGTGCCGGTGATCCACCCGGTGGTCACCCGCTGCTGGGAAATCCAGTTGCGCCTGTCGATCCGCGAACGCGTTCCCGGGTACGGGCGTTTGCTTGCCGAAATGCTTCCGGGTTGAACTCATGAAAAAAAACCTGTTCGGGGTGATGCTGCTCACCGCGGCGCTAGGCTTTGCCTCAATTGCCCGTGCCGACGATTATCCCGGCAAGCCCATCAGGATTATTGTTCCCTACCCTCCCGGCGGATCGGTCGACGCCCTGGCGCGCGTCGTCGCCGACAAATTGCGTGAAAAGTGGAGTCAGTCGGTCATCGTCGAGAACCGCGCTGGCGCCGGCGGCAACATCGGCGCGGAGGTGGTGTGGCGGTCCGCGCCCGACGGGCACACGCTCCTGTTCGCGGCCCCGGGACCTTATGCCATCAATAAGAGCCTGTACGGCACACTCGCCTACGAACCAGAGACTTTCGCGCCGGTTGGCATCGTCACGGCAAGCCACATCATCCTGATCGCCTATCCGAGGCCGGGTCTGGAAAGTCTGCAGCAATTGATCGCCTTCGCCAAGGCGAATCCCGGCAAGCTCAATTATGCCTCCAGCGGAAACGGCACCGCCTCGCATCTTGCGGCCGAGTTGTTCAAGGCGATGGGCGGTCTGAATATCGGCCATGTCCCCTACAAGGGCAGCGCACCCGCCATGGCCGATGTGCTGGCCGGACATGCGGATATGAGCTTTGTGGAACTCAGCACCGCGCTCCCCCAGGTGCGCGGGGGCAAGGTGCGCGCGCTGGGCGTCGGCAGTGATAAACGCAAGCCCGTGCTGCCCGATGTCCCCGCTGTCGCGGAAGCCCTGCCCGGATTCATTGCGTCCACCTGGTTCGGCATGGTCGCGGCGCCGAAAACACCGGCTGCGATTACCAACCAGCTTTCCGCCGCCGTCGCCGAGGCGCTGAAGCAGCCTGACGTTGCCAAGCGGCTGACCGAAATGAATGTCGACGCAATCGGCAGTACGCCGGCGGAAATGGCGCAGTTCATGAAACAGGAGAGCGAACGCTGGGGCAATGTGATCCGGGTCACCGGCACCAAGGCGGATTAGGCCGAATTAGTGATTGGCAAGCCCAAGGAGACGATCAATGAAGAAATCATTTGCTGAACACCTGCTCGCCGCGTTGCTCGGCTGTGCTTTGACTGCCCACGCTCAGGACTATCCGAATCCGGGCAAACCCATCAAGGTGCTCGTGCCCTACGTGGCCGGCGGCACCACCGACCTGATGGCACGCACCGTCGCCGAAATACTGCGCGAGAAATGGGGGCAGACGGTGGTTGTCGAAAACCGCGCGGGCGCCGGCGGCAACATCGGCGCCGAGGTCGTATTCAGGTCCGCACCCGACGGCTACACGCTGCTGCTCTCGGCGCCCGGGCCGCTGGCCGTCAACAAGAGCCTTTACAACAAGCTCGCCTACGATTCGGATAGTTTTGTTCCGATTACCGTGGTCTCCACCAGCCACAGCGTCCTGATCGTGCATCCCAGGCTTGCCGCGGAGAGCGTGCCGCAGCTGATTGCCTTTTCAAAAGCCAATCCCGACAAGCTCAACTATGCATCGAGCGGCAGCGCCTCCACGCCGCAACTCGCCGCCGAATTGTTCAAGGCGCTGGCCGGGGTCAAGATCGCGCATGTGCCCTACAAGGGCAACGGTCCCGCCCTGACGGATCTGGTGGCCGGGCATGTCGATATGACGTTCGTGGAATTGAGCCTGGCGCTGCCGCTGATCCGCGCAGGCAAGGTGCGCGCGCTGGGCATTGGCAGCGAAAAGCGCAAGCCGTTCCTGCCCGATGTCCCCACCGTGTCGGAAACACTGCCGGGATACATCTCGGTGACCTGGTTCGGCCTGGTGGCGCCGCCGAAAACGCCGCCTGCGATCGCGAACCACCTGTCGGGGATCATTTCCGAAGCATTGAAGCAGCCTGAGATCGCGAAGCGCTTCGCGGCGATCAACCTCGAAGCGGGCGGCGGCACCCCGGCGGAAATGACGACGTTCATGAAACAGGAAAGCGAGCGCTGGGGCAACGTGATCCGCGCTACCGGCATGACGGTCGAATAGGAATTGACCGCTCGGCATAAATCTCGCCGAACTGCTTTTAACCGGTGGCGATAGATTTACCTGCCGCCGGTTTCACATTTGGAGATGCAATGGGACTGATCGAAAATTCCAGCGACCTTGAAAACACGGACCGGATGTACGGCTATCGCGCCCGAATCGGCTATACCTCACCATTTTCCGCGACCGAGGTTTTTCCGTACGAGTTCTATCTCATCGCGCCCGAAGGCGTGAGCCTGGTGATCTCCACGCTCGACGTCATGGAAAGAAACAAGGGCGAGATCGATCGCAGCTACGAGATGAGCCTGAAGGCCGCCAAGGCCCTGGCACGGGTGCAGGTCGATCTCATTGTCTTGGGCGGGGTACCGATCAATCTTTCGCGCGGCGGCAACACCGATGACCTGATACGGGAAGTGGAGCACGACACCGGCGTGCCGGTGGCCACCAGCATCACCGCGCAGATCGAAGCGCTGCGCTCACTGGGCGCGCGCCGCGTCGCGGTCGGACATCCCTACACCCCGGATCAGGACAAGATGTTCGCCGGCTACGCTGAAAAATACGGCTTCGAAAAATCGAGCGTTAAAGGCGCCGGCTCCACCGGCCCGCAACTCGGCCGCATGCCGCGCAATGCGGCTTTTGCATTGTGCCGCGCGCTGCTCGAAGCCGACCCCAAGGCCGACGCCATCTGGCTGCCCTGCCCGCACTGGGCCGTGGCGGCGGCGATCGAACCGCTTGAGAAAGAACTGGGGGTCAACATCGTGACAGCGCTTCAGGCAATCACCTGGCACGCTCTGCGGCGCTGCAAGGTCAGCGACAAGATCGAAGGGTACGGGCGGCTACTGCGGGATTTCTAGAAGATGGATCGATGACCCGGGAAACTATATCAGTATCGATACTCAAATCCCCGGTGGCCACCTCAAATTCCTCCACCCGTGGCCGGGTCAAACTCCCCCACCCCTGGCAGCGGGACGGGGGGACTTTATGCGGTCGAATCGCGCTTGGCAATCTGAATCGGTAGCGGTGTAGCAGCCGCGACGAATCCGGTATGAGAGTTGTCCACGGCTGGTCTGTCCGGTCGCTTGCGACTAACCGGGACCGGCCGGCGGTGGGCAACTCGGTGTTCATTTACCCTCGGTGGCCTTCGCGTTTTGTCGTGCAGCGGCCTCCTTTAACCGCCAGCTCTTGCCCTCGAATTTGAGCAGATGGCCTCATCGTGGGTGAGTGTCTCGACGGATTTTGGGGTGGGCTGTTTTGCCATCGCTATTTTTCTTTCTTCAATCGTTTGCGCACCACCGTTTCGGTGAGTTGCTTGTAATTGCTTTTGTCAGCAACGCGTTTGCCAGATTTTTTCTCGAGGTCACGCCGCGCCCGCCCGGCCACGGCGCCACCACCCCGTGCCGCTGAGCGATTTTCAACATAACCCTGCGCGTCTTTATTGCGGGCGATCTCGGTAGTGGAGGCTTCGCCCAGCATGGTGAAGATCAACTCCAGATCGTTCATATGGTCGCGAAGGTTGTCCGCCGGGCTGGCGAGGCTTTTGTAGGTCTTGTATTCGGTGGGGGTCATGCCGAAGGTGGCGCGGCTAATTTCAGCGGTGAGGATGGCATATTCACGCTGCTCCTTGACGCCGCGTTTCTTCCATTCGTGGGTGAGCTCATCTCGAATGGCGATGCCGCGCACCCGTTTTTCGATCCATTCGTCGCTGTAGCCTTTGGCCTGGTAGAGCTCGCGCATCCGCGCGGCAGTGAGTTCCGGGTTTTCGATTTCTTCCAACCGCTCGTAACCCACCTTGGCTAGCCAACGTTTGAAGGGTTCAGCCTTGGGGGACGGGATAGACTGGATGATGCGAAACAAGCCTTCGGCATTGGCGCATTGGGTCTGTCTGCGCTTGCCATCGGCTGCCAACAATTCAAGGGGGGGACAAAGTGTCCCCCAGTTGGCGTTGAGCTCCGACTCACGCTTGCGCATCTTCTTGATGTAGCCACGAACATCAGTGGAATCCGTCAGCGCCTGCACGACATCGGCCACCGAGAAGTACCACTTGCTGTCCACTTCGTTCCAGACGGAGCGAATGCCAGTGGACTCGAATAGTTTGATATTGCTCATGCGGGCACTCCCTGTGCCAAGCCATTGATCATCTTGTCAAACTCGCCCTCGACCTTGGTCTTGAAATCGGCTTCGATCTGATAGACCTCGGTGAATTCGGCAAACGCCCAGCGGCCATAGCTGCCAAGGTAGTTCACGCCGGGCACCCAGTAGGTGCCCATGGTGGACTTCTTTTCCACCGCGTCTTCGCCCCGGTAGCCTTTGATCTCCACGATCAGGTGCAGCGGATCTTCTGGCCCGTGACCGTCGTCCACCAGAACGATGAAGTCGAGCAGATACTTGCGCGTTTCGGATCCATAGCGATAGGGCACTTCCAAGCCGAGATTGTGGTTTTTCACACAAGCGCGCACCTTGGAGTGCGACTCTGCGACGCGGCAAAGCTCGCCTTCCCAATCGCTGTCGAGAATCACCCAGTTCAGGTGGCAATCCTTGGAACTGGTTTCCCAACGGTCGGTTTTGGATGTGTTGAACCGGACACTGATGGTGGAGCCGGTCGGGTTATAGGCATCCAGCAAGGCCTTGATCGGTCGCTCACCCAGAAACTTTCGGGTGATTGCCGCCGTAATTTTGTTGCAGGCCATGTCGGCCAGTTCCAGGTACATCAGCTGGGCTGGGTAAGTGACACCCTTGCAGACCAGGTATGTTCCTCGCCAGTGTGTTTTGCCATTGTGATGACCATTTTTAGTATGTTTCGACAGCATAGGGCAAAATTGGCTAAGCGCAAACAACAACCAACTCAGATCGAAAGAATTGTGCTGGGGTTGTGGCTCACCAGGTGAGCTTCAGTTGCCGGTGACGCTGGACCTGGATTTGCGAACGCCGGTTCGATTGCGAAACGCGAAATCGAATCGGGCGCGAGACCGTGAGCCCTGTTCCCACGATCTCCGCGCGTTTGCGAATGGGTTTCAATGGGTGGTTTGGATACAATTGCGACTCCACCACCACTGAATTTTCCCTTTTAGGTCCTGCCCCCTGTAGCCATACCAATCATTACGCAGGAATTCCGGTTGCAAGGTTAAAGGATTCCTTCGGTGGTGGGTTGCGTTGCATCGGCAGGATTTTGCCGAAGCAACGCGGCGAACTTGGCGGGCGGCATCCGCCTGCAACTGCTGTGCGGGCGCACCTCGTTGTAGT
>CAMDRY010000204.1 GCA_945906975.1 Bordetella parapertussis
CTCATCGCCCTGCCCATAGGCCTGTTTGCGTCGCGCAACCTGATGCCGGTATGGGCGAGCTGGCCGGCGCGCGCCATCATCGCCCTCGCCCGCTCCTTCCATCCGGTGATCGTTGCCATCCTGTTCGTCAAGGCGGTGGGCTTTGGCGCCATGGCCGGCATCCTCGCCCTCGTCGTCGCCTCGGTCGGATTTCTCGGCAAGCTCTTTGCCGAGGCCATCGAGGAGATCTCGCTCAAACAGGTCGAGGCGGTGCGCGCCACCGGCGCCCCCTTCATGAGCCTGATCAGCTACGGCGTGCTGCCGCAGGTGTTCTCGCGCTTCATCGGCTTTGCCACCTACCAGCTCGACTCCAACCTGCGCAACTCCACCATGGTGGGCATCGTCGGCGCCGGTGGCATAGGCGGCACGCTGTTCTCGGCCTTCCAGCGCTTTGACTACGATTTTGTTTGCGCCATCCTGCTGTGCATCATCGGCATGATCATGGTTGGCGAGGTGCTCGCCGGCATGGTGCGCGGTATTTTTCTTGAGCGGCGCCTGGGCATCTTCGAGCGCCTTGATCGCACCGGCCGGCCCGACCCGCGCCAGCCCCGGACGCCCAAAATCGGCAGCGAGAAAGCCAATGACTGAACCGCGGCCGCAACCGGGCACCAACGACCAGCGCAAAGTCACAGACTCGCCGACGCTGCACTGGGAGCGCTTTAGCTTCGGCGAGCAGATGGCGCGCTTTGCCGTCTACCTCATCATCGTCAGCGCGATCGTGATGTCGGTGCGCTCGATCGAGGTCATCCCCGAGTTTTTGTACGATGCGCCCGAGCAGATGAAAGACCTCTTTGTGCGCATGTGGCCGATCGCCTTCGACCACTACCGCGGCGGCGTGCACGATGCGCTCATCGACACGCTGCACATCGCCACGCTGGGCACCATACTCGCCGTCGCCATGGCGCTGCCCATAGGCCTGTGCGCGGCGCACAACATCGTGCCCCACCACGGCGTGAACTACATCGCCAAGCTGCTGCTGGTGTCGAGCCGCTCGGTCAACTCGCTGGTCTGGGCGCTGCTCTTCGTGGGGGTGTTCGGCCCCGGCGCGCTGGCCGGCACGCTGGCCATCGCCTTTCGCTCCATCGGCTTTGTCGGCAAGCTGTTCGGCGAGGCCATAGAAGAGACCGCGCGCGGACCGGTCGAAGCGCTCGAAGCGGCCGGCGCGCCCTGGGCATCGGTGCTGTCCAAGGCCTACTGGCCGCAGGTGCAACCGGCCTTCTGGTCTGTCGTGCTGTTTCGCTGGGACATCAACGTGCGCGAATCGGCCGTGCTAGGCCTGGTCGGGGCCGGCGGCATAGGCATGGCCCTGGATACCGCACTCAACCTTTTTCAGTGGGACCGCGGTGCCATGGTGTTGTTTGCGATTTTTGCCGTGGTGGTGGTGGCCGAGGTGGCCGTCACCCAGATCAGAAAGCGTATCATCTAAGCCTGCAAGGGAGCGTCAATCGGCGTAGCAATCGCGTCAGGCAAATGAGCGCGCCTAGACAAGTTTCCCTCTGCAGCGGGGAATCGACAAGGGGACTTGCCCGCCTGTCCAATCAATCCCCGGGCAGCCATTTGAACTCATGCCATCTGGAGTGTTCGAATCATCATGCACCCGAACCGTTTTATCCCCCCCCGTCTTAATCCGTCGCTGTGCGCCGCGCTGATCGCCGGCGGCATCGCCCTTTGTTTTGCCTCCGCTTCAGGCGCGCAAATCTATAAATGGACCGACGAACAGGGCCGCGTCACCTATTCAGGCACGCCGCCGCCGGGCAAAGCCAAGGCCGAGCCCATCCAGTTGCGCGGCGTTGAAACCTATACCGCAGGCCCCTCGCAGGCGCCCGCCGCTTCGGGCGCCACATCGGGCGCCACACCAGGCGCCGCACCCGCACGCGCAGCCGGGGCCGGTGCCGCAGCAACCGGTGCTGCACCAGGCGCCGACGCGGCCGGCACCGCCGCCGCCGACGCCAATTGCGCCGACGGCCGCAGCAACTGCTCCCGCGGCGAAGCGCCCGAGCTCAACTTTCCCGAACGCTCCAACGAACGCGTGCGGCCGCAATTCACCATCGGCGTGCCGACACCGGCACCCACGCCAAAATAATCCGCATGACCGCGCCCGGCGTTTATTTCGGTTTGTTCGCGCCCAAAATCTTGTCCCAGCGCAGCATTTCGGCCTGCAGGAAACGGCTGAACTCCTCCGGCGAGCTGGCCCTGGCGACCAGGCCCATGTCCTCGAAGCGCTTGGTGATCTCGGCGCTGTTGAGCACCTTGCCGATTTCGCTGTTGAGCTTTTGCATCACCTCCGCCGGCAGCCTGGCCGGCGCGAACACGCCGCCCCAGCTGGCAAAGTCGTAGCCGGGCGCCGCCGCTTCGGTGGCGGTGGGCAGGTTGGGGAATTGCGGGTTGCGTGCCGGGGTGCTGACCGCCAGCGCGCGCAATGAGCCCGACTTGATGTGCGGCGCCGAGGCGGCGAGCGGGTCGATCATGAAGGTGATGCGATTGGAGATCAGGTCCGGGTGCGCCGCAGAACTGCCCTTGTACTGGATCTCGGTCATGTCGGTGAGGCCGCTGACCGTCTGCGCGAACAGCAGCGTCGCCAGTTGCTGCGGGCTGCCCTGGCCGGTGGAACCGTAGCTGACCTTGCCCGGATTGTCGCGGATGTACTTGATCAGGCCCTCTAGCGTTGTCACCGGCAGTTGTGCGCTCACCACAAACACATAAGGCGTCATGTGCGTCAGCGACACCGGCGCGAAATCCTTGATGGTGTCGAAGGGCAGGTCCTTCATCAGGATGGGGTTGATCGCCATGTTGGCCGCCGCCTGCAACAGCGTGTAGCCGTCGGGCGCGGCCTTGGCGACAAAATCGGCACCCAGGGTTTGCGAAGCGCCGGGCTTATTCTCAATCACCACCGGCTTGCCCAGCGCGCCGGTGAGCTTGTCACCGACGATGCGCGCCACCAGGTCGCTGGGGCCGCCGGTGGTCACCGGCACGATCAGGCGTATGGGTTTGTTCGGGTAGGCCGACTGCGCGTGAAGGGCGAAGGGCGCGGCGGCCAATACCGCAGACAGCATCAGCCGGCGGGCGGCGGGCGGGAAGAGGTGCATGGTGGTCTCCTTGGATTGGTACGACTTATAGTTTTGTGCGCACAGCATACCGCGCCTGAAAGGAACAACCCAAGAACAAGCCTGGATGTCCTCGTCGGGGGGCGACAGCACCGCTGCGCGGCGCGCGGCGACCCCCAAAAAGCTGCGGCTTAAGGGCATATAGGCGACGGGGAAATAGCGCACTGAGAAGTGCCGCCGGCTGGAAATGCCCGCCAGACGGTCATTTCCAGCCGATGACTAACTAGTTCTAGCCTCGTTTTGTAAGCAATTGGGCTGCAGGCATAGCGTCGTGCTCCCCGCGAGCGCGCGCAAGCAAGCACTGATGTACTGCGGCAGCCGGATATACACGTCTGTCTCGGGCAACTTCCTCCCGGGCCCATAGCGCAGATGCGGCAAATGCACGCCGCTTTTGTGCGAAATCACCATCGGTCATAGCAGCTCCTCGGACATCCCGGCCAACATCCTAATACTCCGCCGTAATCCGGAACGAGCGCTTCACCGGTTGCGCCGTGCCAGGGCCGAACCAGGTGTCCCAGATCTTCGCCGCTTCGCCCGAGGCTTCGAGCTCGAGCAAGGCCTGGTTCACGGCGGCCTTAAAGCGGGCCTCGTTTTTTGCCATGGCGAAGCCGACGTTGCGCGACTTAGTGAAGTCGGGCAGGAACAGATAGTCGTTCGGATTGCCGTCGGCGCGCACGAGGTCGATGTCGTAACCGCTGAGCGTGCCATCGGCGGCCTTGAAAGCAAACGGCGGCGTGGTATCGCTCACCCCCACCAGCAGCTTGCCGCGTGACTTGAGCTCATCGAGCCGGTCGGCCAAGGCCGTCTGTGCAAAACCAACACAGCACAGCACCGCTACCAGCGCCCGCACCACGCTTGAATGCTTCACGTGCCCCCCCTGTCAGCACCGCCGGCTCTGGATGGCCGGCTGGAGGGGCTGATATTACAAGCTCTTGGAAACTTTCATACGGCCCTGCGGCTCAAGTTTTCCGATCGCTTTGTACTGTGCGCTTGTGAGCGGTCCATTATCGATTTCGTACGCCACAAAGGGCGTCTCTAGAACTGCCTTCCTGCGCGCTTTTTTCTTCGCTATCTTTTTCATAATCTTGCTATCCGAAATTTTTTCGCAATTGCCGCCGCCTAATTTAAAAAATTATACGCGTTACCCAGAAATACAATTTCGCTTCGATGTCACCTATCAGCCCTATCGCGAGGTGGTGCTATTCTGCCTACTCTCCGGATCCGCACACACGCCCATGGATCGCACCGAACGCTTTTATCGCATTGAGCAGCTGCTGCAAGACCGCAAGCTGGTGCCGCTGCGCGATTTTCTCGACGAATTGGAGGTGTCGCGCGCGACCTTCAAGCGCGACATCGAATACCTGCGCGACCGGCTGCACGCGCCCATTGAGTACGACCGCGACGCCGGCGGGTATCGCTTTGGCAAGCCGGCCCAGGCTCAGGGCGGGCCGCGGCACGAACTGCCGGGGCTGTGGTTCAACGCCTCCGAGGTGCATGCGCTGCTGACCATGCAACACCTGTTGAAGGGCGTGGAGCCGGGCTTGCTGGCGCCGCACGTCGATCCGCTGCTCGCGCGCCTGCGCGGCATGCTCGCCACCGACGACCTCAGCGTGCCCGAGGTGGAGCGGCGCATCAAGATCATCCGCATGGCCGCGCGTAAAATGAAACCGGCGTATTTTGAAGTGGCGGCCTCCGCCACGCTCAAGCGCCGCCGCCTTGCCGTGCGCTACTGGAGCCGCTACAAGGACGAGGTCTCCGAGCGCGAACTCTCACCGCAGCGCCTGGTGTTCTACCGCGGCAACTGGTACCTCGATGCGTGGTGCCACCTGCGCAAGGACATCCGCAGTTTTGCCCTCGACGGCCTGCGCAAGGCGAGCTTGCTGACCAGCACCGCCAAGAACATACCGAGGCCGAACTCGACGAGGTGCTCGCCTCGGGCTACGGCATCATCTCCGGGCGCAAGCTGCAGCAGGCCACGCTGCGCTTCTCGGCCACCGCCGCACGCTGGGTGGCCGGCGAAGAATGGCACCCGAAGCAAAAATCGCACACCGAAGCGGACGGCAGCTATGTGCTGGCGTTTCCGTACAATGACGACCAGGAACTGGTGATGGACATCCTGCGCCACGGTTCAGAAGTGGAGGTGCTCGCCCCGCCCGCGCTGCGCGGCAAAGTGAAGGCGGCGCTTGCCGCGGCGTTCAAGCTGTATCGCTGAGGCAGCGCAAATTTGCGTAAGGACACCCCGACAAAAAACAGGTCATTCCCTCTCGCCGATAAAAGCGCTCGAGGAGAGGTTCCTCGGGAATGACAAACTTAATCAGCATTTCCAAACTTAGAAGATCCTTAAACGTGAAGCTGCAACGCAACCCCCTATCCCCGAAAAGCCTGCTGATCCCGCTGGCCGCGCTGCTGCTCAACGGCGCCTGCAGCGGCGCCCCGGACCAATGCACCGAAGCCGCGGTCAAGGCCGAGGACGAGCGCATCACCAAAAAGCTCGCCGACTTTTACACCGACAACCCGGCGACGCGCGAATACATCAAGAAAAAGCTCGCCGACGGCCGCATTGACCTCGAAGCCCGGTCGCGCCTCGCCTGCCAGCGCGCGGCGGCCGGAAAAAAATAAGCCCGACCCCCGGAAACCCTTTACAGACGCGGGTTTCCAGCAGGCTCATCCCCTGAGCCAGCCCTCAGTAACACTGCCTCAAAGCGCTAAACCGTCCGCCTCTACGTGGCATCCCCTCCCCCCTCGCGGCGGCGGGCTAGAAAGAGGGGGCGGCAAGCGCACACGACCCATCCGACCCAACGGAGGCAAGCATGGCAAGCGCAGTCAATCTGGCAACCCCCATCACCCGGCATGCGCGCGTGCGCATGCAACAGCGCGGCATCCCGCCGGCGATGCTCGAAGACCTGCTCGACTACGGCCGGACCATGCACACACATGGCGGCGCGACCGTACTCTACTTTGACCGCCACGCCCGCGCCGAGCTGGCATGGGCCAAGGGGCACGCCATCGTGCGCCGTACCGGCCGGCGACTTGACGCCTATGCGGTGGTGGGCGGCGACGGCGAGGTGCGCACCGTGGGCCACCGCTTCAAACGCCTGCG
>CAMDRY010000205.1 GCA_945906975.1 Bordetella parapertussis
TTTTTCGGCAGGTCGGCACCGGCCTTGATCAGCGAGCGGATCGCCGTTGGCGCTGTATAAAACACGCTGACCTTGTGATCCTGGATCATCTTCCAGAAGCGGCCGGCGTCCGGATAGACCGGCACACCCTCGAATACCACCTGGGTCGCCCCCGCTGCCAGGGGACCATAGGTGACGTAGGAATGACCGGTCACCCAGCCGACGTCTGCGGTGCACCAGAACACATCGCTGGGCTTGTGATCGAACACCCACCTCATCGTCAGCATGGTCCACAACAGGTAACCCGCAGTCGAATGCTGAACGCCCTTGGGCTTGCCGGTCGAACCGGACGTATAAAGTATGAACAACGGGTGCTCGGCGTTGACCCAGGTCGGCTCGCAGGTATCGGCCTGGCCGCGGGTTGCTTCTTCCCACCACAGGTCGCGACCGGGCGTCATGGCGATTTGAGACCCGGAGCGCTTGTACACCACCACCTTCTTGATTCCGGCGCAACCACCGAGCGCGATACCCTCGTCGACCATGGGCTTGAGCGCGATTTCCTTGCCGCCGCGAAACTGGCCGTCGGCCGTTATCACCGCCACCGCGCCGGCATCGATAATGCGTTCTTGCAGGCTCTTGGCGGAAAAACCGCCAAACACCACCGAATGCGTTGCCCCGATGCGCGCGCAGGCCTGCATCGCCACCACTGCCTGGATAGACATCGGCATATAAATAATGACCCGATCACCGGTCTTGATACCCATGGTTTTAAGGCCGTTGGCGAAGCGGCAAACCTCGTGATAAAGCTCCTGATAGGTGATCTTGGTCACCTTGCCGTCGTCTGCCTCGAAAATAATGGCGACCTTTTGCGGCGTGGTCTTGAGATGACGATCAAGGCAGTTGTACGAAGCGTTGAGCTCACCGTCGTAAAACCATTTAAAGAACGGCGCCTTGGACTCGTCCAGGGTCTTGGTGAAGGGCTTGCGCCACAGCAGGTGCTCGCGGGCAAGACGCGCCCAGAAACCCTCAAAGTCGCGCTCAGCCTCGTCGCACAGCGCCTTGTAGGCCGCCATGCCCGAAACATTTGCATTTTTTACAAACTCGGGCGACGGTGGGAAAACACGCGTTTCGCTCAGAACCGATTCAATGCCGCCTGACATGTGATCACTCCTTTGGGGGATTTCTATTCCGCCTGCCGCAGCCCGCTTTTACCCGGCCACACCCAGGGTTCGCCAAGCCTTTGAACCGCATCAAACGGTTCGACACGCTTTTGATAACTCTGGACCCTTTGCCACAATTTCGCCAAGATATTTAGCAAGCTTTGGCAAAATTCGGCAACATCGGACTCGCATTGCGGGCTGTCACTCTTACATGAAGCTTACCTTGAGTAGCCCATAAAATTCAAGACTAATCCACGGTTTTATATGGCATTTCCCATAAAAACAGGACTCCGGTACGAGGTGGTATGTCGATATCTTATATAAGATATAAGATAAGGTATGACGGCTTTCTTTAAACTCGCTTGGAACATACGCAGATCATGAGCAAATTCCCACCCTTCCCCCTGTGGGACTGGGACATCCCCGAATATTTCAATATCGGCACCGCCTGCCTCGACGCGCACTTGGGCACACCCAAGGCCGGCCAGCCGGCAATCATTGTCGAAGACGACGAACTGGGCGTCACGCAGGCCACCTATGCCGAACTCGCGGCGCGCTCCTCGCGTTTCGCACAATTGCTGCGCAAGCTGGGCATCGCTGCGGGCGACCGGGTGCTCATCCGCCTGCCCAATTCGCTCGACTACCCGACTGCCTTTCTTGGCACGATGAAACGCGGCGCAATCAGCCTGCCGACCTCGACCCTGCTCACCCCCGAAGAGGTGCTCTACCTTGCAAAAGACTCGGGCGCACGCGTGCTGGTCACCGACAAAAAGGCCTGGCGGCAACTTGCCCCAAAATTTGAGGCCGGCAACACCATCGAGTATGTGATTCTCTGCGGCCCGGGAGCGGTACTCGAGGCTTGCAATATCCGCTCACTCGATCTGGAATTCGAATTGGGCGAAATAAACGCCTGGGAAAAACCGCACGCCACACGCGCAGCAGACCCGGCGTATCTGGTTTACACCTCGGGCACCACCGGCTACCCCAAAGGGGTGCTGCACGCGCACCGCTCGCTGCTCGGGCGCACGCCTGCGGCCGAATATTGGTTCGACTTCGACAAGTCGGGCAACGATCGCATCATGCACTCGGGCAAGTTCAACTGGACCTACGTGCTGGGCTCCGCAATGATGGACCCACTCTATCGCGGCAAAACCGTCATCGTCTACGAAGGCAAGAACGACGCCACCACCTGGCCGCGGCTGATCGCCAAGCATCAGGCAAGCATCTTCATCGGTGTGCCGACCATATTCCGCCAGATCATCCAGAAAACCGGCTTCGTAAAAGAAGACGTGCCGACCTTGCGCCATTGCATGAGCGCGGGCGAGCATCTTTCGGACGAGATACTGTCGCTATGGCGCCAACGCTTCGGGCGCGACATTTACGAGGCTGTCGGCATGTCCGAATTTTCCTATTACCTGTCGCAAAGCCTGCACCGCCCCATCCGTCCGGGCAGCGCCGGCTTTCCACAGCCCGGCCACGACATCAAGCTGCTAGACCCGGAAACGCTGCTGGAGGTCAAGGCCGGCGAAGAGGGCATGATCTGCGTGCCCGCCTCCGACCCCGGCCTGTTTTTATCCTACTGGAACCTGCCCGAAGAAACCGCCCGCCTCAAACACGACGGCTGGTTCTTCACCGGCGATTACGCGCGCTACGACGAGGACGGCTACATCTGGTTCCTCGGCCGCAAAGACGACATCATCAAGAGCTTCGGCTACCGGGTTTCACCCTACGAAGTCGAACGCGTCATGAAGTCCCACCCGGCCGTTGCCGATTGCGCCTGCATCGGCGAAGAGCCCGAAAAAGACAAATTGCTGGTGGTGGCTTATGTGATCGTGCAACCGGGTGCAGACGTCACCCCGGATGAACTGCTCGCCTTTGGCAAGGAACATCTCGCAGCCTACAAGGCGCCCAAGGCCGTTTATATCGCTGCCGATTTTCCGCGCACAAAAAATGGCAAGATCCTGCGCCGCGACATCAACCCTGCATTGACCACGGCGCGCTCAGGCTGAACCTACGACAATTGCGGCGCATGCACCGATGTTTGAAATAGCCCAACGGGCGTGTTTTTCCAAAGTATTGCGGTAAAAGTATTTCTCGCATATTCGATCGCGAATTCGACGTTACCGGGTGAGATTCCTTTGGGGTAAAAGGGATCCCGGCTAACGCGGACACAATCCTCTTTCTAAAACACCCAAAGTCAGGCCCGTACCGCCTGGGCCACCAAACGCACTCCCAAGGCCGCACATACACGGTTGATCGTGTCAAAGCGCGGTTGCGCATCGGGCCGCAACGCCTTGTACAAGGCTTCGCGGGTGAGCCCGGAGGCCTTGGCAATTTCGCTCATGCCGCGCGCGCGGGCAATGTCACCCAGGGCTGAGGCCAGCAAGGCTGGATCATTCGCCTGCATGATATCTGTCAGATAAGCTGCGACCGCCGTCTTGCTCCCCAGATACGGCGCTGCGTCAAATTCCGGCAGATCGGCCACCTTGATGCGTTTAGTCATTTCATTTCCTTTGTTCAATCCAGCAGCGAAGCCAGGGATTTGGCGCGCTTGATGTCACGCTTCTGGCTGCGCTTGGAGCCGCCGGCCAGTAATACGATCACCTCGGAACCGCGTTGCACGAAATAAACACGCCACCCTGCGCCGACATGAATACGCAACTCCGACACGCCCTCACCAACCGGCGCCACATCCCCCATCAAACCGAGCGCCATACGTTTGATGCGCGCGACCACCACGCCACGTACCGTCAAATCGGAAAGGCCGTCCAGCCATTCGGTGAATTCCGGCAGCGGCCGTATCGAGAACATGAAATAATTGTAATCGTTCGATTACGGTCTGGCAAGCGGGTTTTGCGGCGGTTCAGTCGCATTCCAGCGCCTAGACAGAGACTGAAAATGCCCACCTGGCGCGGGTTTCCAGCCTACACACCACAGTCAGTCTTCATTCCGGCCGCCGCCTCCTGGCGAACGAACGACCGCAGATGAACCTAATCCTGCGGTTCGATTTTCGCCTTTTTCACCGTGTCGGCCCAACGCGCCACCTCGCCGCGCACGCGCGCGGCGAAACCTTCGGGTGTGGATTTGGACGGGCGAATAGCCAGCGTCTGCAACCTCGCAATGACCCCGGTGCGGCACGGCAGGCTTTAGTCCGCCTTCATGCCCGCCGCCTTGACCACCGCTCCCCAGCGTGCAATTTCGCTTTTTATATATGCATCGAATTGCTCGGGTGTCCCGGCCGCGGAAATCGCCCCCTCCGTATTGAGGCGTTCGAGCATTTCTTTCGACTGCATGATCTTGCGAATTTCGGCGTTAAGCCTTGCGACAATATCCTTGGGCGTTCCCACCGGCGCGACCACGCCGTACCACTGCGTGGCATCGAAGCCGGGCACCCCCGACTCGGCCACCGTGGGTATCTGCGCCAGCGCGGGAATGCGCTGCGGACTGGAAACACCCAGCGCACGTATTCGTCCGGACTGCACATGTGGCATTACCGCCGGCGCACCGGTCATGGTCATCGATACCTGTCCGGCAATAAGGTCGGTCACAGAAGGTCCCGTCCCTTTGTAAGGCACGTGCACGATTTCAGTCTTGGTCTGCAGTTTGAAATACTCCACCGCGAGATGGGCCGCACTGCCGTTGCCGCCTGAGCTGTAATTGAGCTTGCCTGGATTGGCTTTGGCGTAGGCAATCAACTCCGTGACGTTCTTCACCGGCAGGGCCGGATGGACCACCAACACATTCGGCACCAAGGCGACCATGCACACCGGCGTGAAGTCCCTGATCGGGTCGTAACTCAGCTTGGGATACAGGGCAACATTGACCGCCAGCGTGCCGATATGACCCATCAGCAGCGTGTATCCATCGGCCGGCGCCTTCGCCGCGAGATCCGCGCCTATGGTGCCGCCCGCACCGCCGCGGTTGTCCACAAGCACTTGCTGCCCCCAGGCCTCTGATAATTTTTGCGCGAGTGAACGGCCGAGAATGTCGGTCGAACCGCCAGGCGGAAACGGAATGATCAGCCGGATGGGCTTGCTCGGATAGCTTTGTGCCCGCAGCGTTACAGGCGCAAGGACAAGCGCCGCCAGCACCACGCCGGCGGTAAGGATGGTGCGATGCCCTTTCATGGCTTGCCTTTCCAGGCGCGCGCAGCGCCAGAGCGGATAAGTGATTCAATCTCATCGGCGCCAAAGCCCGCTTCACCGAGGACCTCACGGGTGTGCTCGCCCAACTTCGGCGCGCCGCGAAAGTCGGTGCGTGCACCGCCAGACAGTTTGTTGGCCGGGCGCATATTCCAGATCGCCCCTTCGGTTGGGTGTTCGACGCGCTCAAAAAAACCGGCGTCCCGCAGGTGCGGATCCAACTGCAGCGTCTCCAGCGTGTGATAGGGCGCCGCCGGCACATCCATGCGCTCGAATATCTCCAGCCATTCGGCCGATGTCTTTTGCCGCATGCCCTCAGCGCGAATGGCGAAATACGCACCGACGTTCTTGAAGCGCGCCACTACGCAGGAAAAACGCGGATCATCCTTGAGCTCGGGCCGCCCGATTGCCGCGAACAGCGCAAAGACCTGGGCGTCGGTATTGGCCGAGATGCAGACATAACCGTCACGGGTCGGGATGGGCCGGTTTTCCGGATCAAGCACGCGCGGATCGCCATAGACCTTGCCCGGGTCGTTGGTGTTTTCGAGCGGAGGATCAAAGGTGCCCAGATACATGTGCTCGGTCATGACCTGGGTCACCATGTTCTCGAACATCGGAATCTCTATGGACTGGCCTTCGCCGCCGCGCTCGCGCTTGAACAAAGCCATCATGATCCTCTGCACGGCAATCAATCCAACGGTGCGATCGGCCATCACAAACGGCACATAGCGCGGCGTGCCGCTGACGCGCTCGTGCAGCGCCGCCACACCCGAGGCACCCTGGATGATCGAATCGTAAGCCGGTTTGTCCTTGTAGCGGCCATCCTGGCCGAAGCCAAACATGCCGCAATAAACAATGCGTGGATTGACCGCGCGCACCGCCTCGTAGCCCAGCCCCATGCGCGCCATCGAATCGGGCCGCACATTCCATAGCAGCACATCTGCAGTCTTGATCATG
>CAMDRY010000206.1 GCA_945906975.1 Bordetella parapertussis
TATCCGGCCTGAGCGCCACCACGCTTTTCAGGCATTCTGCCGCCTCCGCATCGCGCTCCTCGTCCAGATAGAGATGGGCGAGCTCCAGGTGCGCCTTGAAGAGATCCGGAAACAACATGACAGCCTGCAGCAGGAAGTGCTCCGACTGCCGCAACAAACCGCGGGTCCGCATCAGCACACCAAGGTTCAGGTGCACAACTGGTAGCATCGGATTCAATTCCATCGCACGTTTAAAGTGGGTGAACGCCTTGTCCAGATCACCCTGCCTGCGAAACACCTCCCCCAGATTGCTGTGCATGAAGGCATCGTCTTGCTGCAACGCGAGCGCACGACCGATTAGCGTCACGGCCTCGGCATAACACCCCCGCTGCATTTCCATCAGGCCATATTGGTGAAGTGCGGAAATATTCCCCGGATCGGAGACGAGCAGAGCGCGATAGATCGCCTCGGCCTCGGCCAGCCGGCCGGCGCGCTGATGATCGAGCGCATGCCCGAGTTCAGCGTCCATTGATCCGGCCCTCCGAAGCGTCTGCACCGCGAAAATTTCTTTTCCGGCAGGCATCCCCGGCCAAATCATCCAAGCACACTCTCACGTACACTCCCCGCGCCAAATCTCGATAACGGCGTCCTCAAACCTGCGCGCAAAGGCGGCGACATCACACAGCTCTGAAGCCAAAAGGCGCTGGCGCATTACGCCCCTCAACGCCGCCAGTTCCTGCCGACCCTGCGCCATCCTGGCGGCGATGTCGACGTAGTCCGCGACGCTTGAGGCCACCCATTCAGCAAGACCCGCGCCGGCGAGCAAGCTTGCGCCGGAACGGGCGAAACCATGTGAACCGGCCAGCGTCACAACCGGAACCCCCATCCAGAGGCAGTCACAAGTCGTCGCTCCGCCGTTGTAGGGGAAAGGATCGAGCGCCACATCGGTCGTCGCAACCAGCTCGAGAAAACGCTGCTTTGGCAGGCGCGGGTAAAAATAAAGACGCGCCGTTTCGACGCCATTTTTTCGCAACGATGCGGCAATTCGCTCGCGCCCGCAATCCTCGGCGATGCCGGCGATGATCAGTTTGCTCGTGGGAACCCGCAACAGCAGTTGTGCCCACACAGACAACACCGCATCATTGATTTTGGCAGGGTGGTTGAATGATCCAAAAGTGATCCGCGCATCCGGCGCGCGCACGGCCAGCTCGGGCGCATCTTTGGGCGGTTCGAAGGCCCACATCAGACCGGCCAGGCGCACCACCCGCTCGGCGTGCACCGCATCGCTGAGACCGACCGGATCCGCCGCCGCATCGCTGATGCGAAAGTCAACCGCCGCCAAGCCGGTGCTCTTGAGATAACCCAGCCAGCTCAATTGCACCGCCGCCGGTTTGCGCGCCAGCACCAACAAACGGTTGTCGCGCGTATGCCCGGAAAGATCAACAAGGACATCCGTGCCATGCTCATATATGCGCTGCGCGACCGACGCATCATCGACGCCATGCACGTCATGCCAGTGCTGCGCCAGCCTCTGCAACCTGGCGGTGGCGGCATCACGAACCGGGGAGCTTGAATAGCAGGACACCTCGAATTTCAGGCGACTGTGATTGGCCAGCAAAGGCTCCAGAAAAGCCAATGTTGCATGATCGCGAAAATCCCCAGACAGATAAGCGACCTTCAGCGGCCGGTCATGGCCTTGCGCGCGTTTTCTGGGCAGGCGCACAAGCGGATCCGCATGACGGCGCGCCCATTCGCGATGGGCAAGAAACAAGTCGACAGGCGTGACGTCAGGCAGCGCGTTCATGGCAAACAACGCGTGCTGGCCGGCATCACGGTGATCCGGATTGCGCTCGAGCACATTTTTGAAACATTCCAGAGCCGCCCTCGCGTCACCCATCTCATACAGGCACACACCGAGTTGAACCCGAACATCCGCCAGGCCCGGGTCACGGGCGAGCGCCGTGCGGTAATGCGCGGCGGCGCGGGAGTAGTCGCCGGCGTGTTCCCTCAGCACATGCGCCAGGTTCACCATCGCCGCGAGATGCCGGTCATCACAACTTAGCGCAGACTCAAACGCCGCCCGCGCCGCGCCGAAATCACTTTCAGCCACAGACTCCAGCCCGCGCGCCACCCATTGCTCGGCAAACAGCCTGTCAGTGCGACGGCCAAAGGAAAAGCCGGACAGCAGCTTAGACAGCATCGCACCACTCGCGCCACATGCGGCGGTAGGCCGACTCCAGTTCGCGAATAAATGCGTGCTCGTCCATCAGTGTTGAGGCGCGCATGCGCGCGCGCAATCCTGCGCGTAGTGCCGCGAGTTCGGGCAACCCCTGCGCGCAACGCCTGGCGATGTGCACGTATTCATCGGCATTGCCGGCAAGAAAGGATTCAAGGCCCAACTGGCGCAGCACGGACACGCCTATTCGTCCGATCGGCGCGGCCCCCGCGAGGGAGATGACAGGCACCCCCATCCACAACGCGTGCAAGCTGGTGATGCCGCCATTCTGCGGAAACGGATCCAAGAGCACATCAACCTCGTTGAACATTTCAAGGAATTGCCCGACCGGCTTGCGCCCGGTCACTTTCAGGCGGGTCGGCGCGAGCCCCTGCGCCTCAAAACGCGCCGCCACCACCCTGCGGATATCAGGCAGATCACCATGCTCTACAACCATCAACAGTTGCGAACCGGCAACGCCGTTGATAAGGCGCGCCCACAAGGCCACCACCGCGTCGTTGATCTTGTGCCCCGCATTAAAAGAAGCAAATGTAACCCCCTGGCCGGAAGTTGCGTGCAGCGCCGGCAGCGGGCCAACCACGGGGCTGTCCGGATGCGGCCGAAAACACGCGTAAGACTGAGCCAGGCGAACGAGGCGCTCGCGACTGAGGTGCTCTGTCTTGCCTTCCGGATCGATGTGCCTGTCGCTGATGCGCCAGTCCATCGCCTTCATGCCGGTGGTCTGCACAGTACCAAACCAGGTCGCCTGCACCGGAGCGGGCTTGTGCGCCAGGGCCATGAGCCGGTTTCCCCGGGTGTGACCGGACAGATCGACAAGTATATCCACAGCATCGGCACGCATCAGCGCCACCAGCTTCGCATCGGACAATTTTCTAATATCGCGCCAGCCATCGGCGTATTCGCGCAATCGCGTGCTCACATCATCAATTATCGCGCCGTTGTTGTAACACAGAATACGGAAGTTGCCGTGGTCGTGCCGCTCCAGGACGGGTTCGATGAAATAGCGCATCGCATGCTCGCGAAAATCAGCCGAAACGTAGCCCACCGTTAGTACCCTGCCCGGATCGCGCGAGTTCGCGTGCACACACCGTAGGGCGAGTAGCGGATCGGCCAAGGTTTCGCCAAAACCGCGGTGGGCCGCATACACCTCTTCCGGGGACAGCTGATCGCAACAGGACATCACGAACAAGAGGTTGGAATAAATACGCACTGGATCGGGCTGCAGCGCGAGCGCACGCCGCAATACCGCCAGGCCCTCGCGGTGGCGTCCGACGCTGGCGAGGAAGCTGCCGTAATCCTTCAGATAGGCCGGACGCGGGCCACCCTCTTCAATCGCCTGCTCGAGATAGGTAATGGCAATATCGCAATCGCCGCGTGCAAAACTCACCACACCCGCAAGATAGAGCGCATCGGGCGCCCTGGGGGCAAGGGTCTGCGCCTGCTCGCTCAGCTCGGCCGCCCCTGCGAAGTCGCCGCGCATAAAGGCGTCCATCCCGGCGGCAAGGATGCCGGACAGATCGTCCGCGGGCCGCTGCTGTACGGATGCCCGGCCAATGCGTCCCAGCAGGGAGCCGAGCAAGCTCAAGATGGCTCCAGCACGGAAAACGATTGCGGCGCCTGCCCTGCAAGGTGACGCTGCCACATGATGTCGTAAGCGCGCTCTAGATTGCGCACGAAGCGCGCCGTGTCGAACAGCGGCAATGTCGCGTGCCCTTCTGACAGATGCGCGCGCAAGGCCCGCAACTCTTCAGGACGGTGTGCCAGCCTCACCGCAAGCGCCTCATACCCGGCCAAATCGGCGCAAATCAGTTGCGGCAAGCCGGCGGCGCGAAGCAGGCTCGCCCCGACGCGCGAGGGGAAGCCCTCTTGCGGGCAGCTGATCAAGGGCACACCGGCCCACAGCGCATCGCTCGCGCCGGTGTGCGCGTTCACCAGCAGCGTATCGAGAAACACATCGGCGCGGGAGAGGCGCGCCAGATGCGCAGCTTTGGGCAAAGTCCCACCAAAGACAAGACGCGCCGGATCGATGCCGCGCGCCGCCGCCTCACTTTCCAATTTTGCCCGCGCGACCGGATTACTCTCGTATAGCCAGAGCACACTACCGGCAACCCCCGCCAGAATCCGCATCCAGCAACTGAATATGGTCTCATCGATCTTATAAACGTGATTAAAGCAGGCAAATACAAAAGCGTCTGGCGGAAGGCCAAGCGCCTCGCGCGTGGGCACCAATTCGGCGATGGGCTGGGTATTGTCATTGATCTGGTACGAGTGGGGCAGACGGGCAAGCCGTTCCCCAAAATGTAGCTCATGTTGCATGGGCGCGACGATATCATCGACGATCGCATAGTCGCTCAAACCGCTCCCCGTGGTGCCAGGATAGCCAAGCCAGGTGACACGCAAGGGCGCGGGCTGCAATGCAAAAAGTTCCAGTCTGGCCTCTATGGTAAAACCCTTTAGGTCCACCAGAATATCGATGCCGTCGGCAAAGATCCGTTTTGCCGAATCAGTCGCAGTTTCATTGCGAATATCGCAGAAGTGCTCGACCTCCGCCATGACCTGACGGCGGTAAGCGCTGCCATCGTCCGCACCAATTGAGTAGGCGCTAACCTCGAATCGATTGCGGTCGTGTGCGCGAAACAAGCCGCCCATCAGGTGCATGGTGGGGTGGCTATGGTAGTCGGCGGACACATAGCCAATACGCAAACGTCGGCCCGGCGGCCTGGACTTGAAGTCAAAATACGGGCGATTGCCACCAAGCCCGCTTTGCAGGCGCGCGACATGCGCATCGGTCACCGCACGCCTCAGCGTTTGCGGCAGCGCAAACTGGTAGGCGACGAATGGGTCGAGGCCGGAATACTTCAGGGCAAGGGGTTCGTTCGCCCAGCCCCGCAGCACACGCTCCAATGCGGCGAGGTCGTGGCGCCAGTCGCAAGCCCAGGTACGTCCGCGCGCCAGCGCCAAGACCATTTCCGGGTCGTCGGGGCGCAGGGCGAGCCCTTGTTCGTATCGACGCAAGGCGCTGGACAGATTTCCCAATTCGAAATCAAGCTTGGCCGCCAGCACCAGCGCCTCGACCCAATCGGGTCTTTGCGCAATCGCGCGCTCGGCCCACCGCAGGGCCTCCGGATATACACGCCGTTGAAAAAGGATGTTGCCAAGGTTGTAGGCAAATTCTGCGGCGCCGGAAACAAGCCGAACTGATTCGCGGGCATGATGCTCCGCCCGCTTCAGCGCACCGCTTGCGCGGTATGCCTCGCCCAGATTGGCATGAAAAAAGCCGATTTCCGGGGCGATGTCCACCGCCTGTAAAATCAACTGCACAGCTTCGGCAAATTCACCACGCTGATGGCAGATCAAGCCGAGGTAATGAAGCGCGTTTGCATCGGCCGGTTTGCGAACCAGATAAGGTCGAAGCAGTCGTTCGGCCTGTAGCGATTGCCCGCTGGCGACCAGCGCGGGAACACGCTCAAGAAAGGCCGCATCGGCGCGTCTCCAGCGGCCTGTAATCTGTTTTATCAGCTTGGCGAGCATGTGGCATTGTTACAGCAGAAGCGAGAATTAAAAAGCCCCTCCGTAGAGGGGCTTTTTAAGACCAAAACCCGAATCGCGTCGGGCACTCCGGTCAATAATGCTACTACACGCGGCAGGTTGCCGGCAGGTACTTGCCAGGCGTACCAATGCAGGACCAGGTCATCGTACCGGTCACCGAATTCGCAGTGGCGGTCATGGTAACGGTTACCGCGGCGCCCGTGCTGGTACTTGCCGCGGCACCGGTAACCACGATAGTACCCTCCGTATCGACCAAGGCGGTCGCGATCTTGCCGATAACATTGATCGTTACACCAGTGCCAAATAGAGAGTTCGACGGGTCTGTTTGAAATTTCTCCGACAGCGTCGTCTTCGCCGAGCTCGCTGCCAAAATCAGCTCTGACACTTTCGCACGAACGGTGTAGTCCTGAT
>CAMDRY010000207.1 GCA_945906975.1 Bordetella parapertussis
CTTATAGCCAGTGCCGGCAACAAGCGGCTGGCACGGTTTCCCGATGTTCCAACCATCGCCGAAACACTCCCGGGGGTCGAGGTCGATGCCTGGTTGGGGCTGTTTCTCCCCGCCGGCTCGCCAAAGGAACTCGTGGCTAAAATCAATGCGGATGTCGCCGAGGTATTAAATATCCCGGAAACCCGGACAGCGCTTTCCAATCAAGGCATAGAAGTCGCCGTTGATTCGCCCGAGGCCCTGGCAACGCTGATGCGAAATGACTTCAATCGCTGGGGGCGCGTCATTCGCGAAGCAAACATCAAAGCCGATTGAGCAGAGCCCGGCGAAGAACACGCTTAAAGACAGCATCGGCCTGCGTTCACCCGCAATGCTGTCCGGGTGGCGCAGGCCGGATGCGGGCTAAATGCAGTAAGCGGGCGCCAACTTCAACAAGGCTGCATCCATAGACCGTGGTGCAGCGCGACTTACGTAATACTCGCTTAGCATTGCATCCGGATCTTTGAGGAAAAAAGAACGCTTCCACGGCAGATCTGTTCGCGCCGCAATAGCGTGTCCGGCTGCCGCCAACGCCCCCTCAGCCGCATCTAGCGCCGCCTCGCCCGACAGTTCAAAAGCAGCATGGTGATAGCCGGGACGCTCCCCCTTGCAGATGGCCAGGCTGAACGGATACGCACTGTGCGATGCGCCCATAAGAACCACATCGCCGCCTGAAAAGGTGCCGACAACGCGTAAGCCGCCCACGCTGGTGTAAAACGCAACCAATCTGGCCACGTCCGCGGAAACGAGCACGGCGTGGGTGATTCTTTGCGGCTTTACCGGGGCAGCCTCGACGACACGAATCTCAGGATTGATCTCGTAGCGCCCTTCCGAAAATCCCTCCGTGGACAGCGGATCCCATGCGGCGGTGATCAAATCCATAGGGCCATGCAGAACTTTGCGCCAATCACGCACCGTGTCACAGTAAAACTCGACGACGTTTTTATCCGGATCAGTCATATAAACACTATGTGCAACCTGATGATCCACTGTCATATCAACGGCTATGTTGTGGGCCTTTAGCGCCTTGTAGGCACGAACCAGCGAGGCCTCGTTCTCAAGCTCCCAAGCCAAGTGATTCAGTCCGGCCGCAAAGCCGATTCCCGGCGGCAATTGCAACAGCCCGTCACGCCCGTAGCGGGCTTTGCCATCGGTTTTTTCAATCATCCCCAGATCATGCGGCGTGTGGCCCGTGCCCAGGAAGGTCGCCACCAGGCCGGGCTCGGTGAACTCAACCGTTAGCCCGCACACTTCATTATAAAAAAGCTCGGACGTTTTTAGATCACTCACCCACAAATTGACATGGCCCAGCCGGCGTGGCTGAAAAAATTCGGTTTCTGACATGTTTCCCACATTCACCCCCGGGTGTTTTTAAAATTCAAAAATGGCCTGGCCGCAGTGGACGCCACATTGCAAAGAGCGGACACAGTGCAAGTACGGACACATTCAGAACCAGATCGACAAGGAAGGAAACATGTCCTCTGAATTCACCAGCAGTGCGGTCTTCGCCACGATCCGCAGTCCGGCCTCGGTTCTGCGCAGGCTGTAAACATAAGTCCCTGCGTACATATGCTGCCCCTGCGTTAAACGAAACTCAAACAGCGAAAAATTACAACGGAACTTGATAAGGCCATTCCCATCCGCCTCAAAGTCGCGAAAATTCGAAACCATATGGACGGTACGTGAAGGCGGATCCTGAACATGAATGCGCGGATGGCGCAATCGGTTGGCCCGCAGCTTCATGGTGCGCACGTCATCATAAAACAAGGAAACATGGTCAAGCGGACTGGCCTGATCGGCGGCAACCGGTGCCCAGTAAAAACCGTCCTCGGCAAACAGCGCGATCCAATCCTCGAAGCGACGCTGGTCAAGGCAGTCCAGCTCGGCATGAACAAAGGCCGCCATTTCATCGACCCGGACCCTATCTGCGTCCTTACCCTGCGTTTTCACATTAATCACGTCAAGCCACCTGCTCTTTCCAATCGACCATATAGCTAAGCCAGGCCCGATGCTGGTTACGAATGCCAGCCTCGGTGAACTGCGGCCCGAGCATTCCGCCGCGCTCTTTATCAGGCACATCGCGATCAATCGCGCGTTGTATCCGAATCCAATCCTCACCCTGACTTTGCAATCCGGCCTGGATGCGCTCAAATGCCTCGACATCATCGGTTTGCGCAAGCGAGGAGCATGAGTGCGTCAGATTAAGCAGCCGCACGGTGTCATTGAACATCTGCTCGGGCGCACCTTTGAGCCGGATTGGAAATATCTGCACCTCGGTCAGGTCAACGCTGATAGGACGCACGATCCGAATGGCCTGGGCCAGTATATGCAAGTCAAAATTGGGGAAGAAAAACGCCAGATGCCGCTTGTGGGTCAGCAAGTCCCGGGTACGATCCACCCCGTTTTTCTGTTCCAGATCGGCGCGGTACGCGTCAAAGGCCTCACCGCCCTGGTCGCCATCGGTTGACTGGGCACCACAGGCATTGTGCCCCCACGGGAACCACCATTGCCCCTTCGATTCCGTGCCGGGGGACCCGTCCTTGTTCAGCATTTTTATCCGCGTGCCTTTTTCGCCCGGACGCCGACTAAACTGATAGCCGTCGGGCGTTACGGAGGACTCGTGGCTGAAGGGCGCGTGGTACTGATCCGCAAGATTTTCTATCTGATGCTTCCAGTTCCCCCTGAAATAGTAGCGGTGCATGCCGCCCAAAACCTCGAGCTCCCCGACCGGAGAGCGATCGGCGATCTCATCCATGGCAAAGCGCGCGTCCCCCAGATGCTCCTGAAGGGAGGGGCCCTGCGCCGTCATTCTGGCGAACACAAAGCCACGATACAACTCTACGCAGGGCAGACTCGCCATTCCGCGTGAGCGATCTTTCAAATCAAAATCCGCCGGGAACCCGTCCTGAAGGGGAACACCGGCAAGGCTGCCGTCAATGTTATAAGTCCAACTGTGATACATGCAACGAAACCGCTTGTTGTTTCCGCGCGCCGTGTTCACCACCTTCGTGCCGCGGTGACCGCATCGGTTGTGCAACACGTGCACTTGTCCGTCTTCTGCGCGCGCCATGATTACCGGAGAGCGTCCCAGTGTCGTGCAGAAAAAATCCCCGGCGGCGGGCACCTGACTCTCGTGCCCCACTAACAGCCACGCCCGCCCGAAGATTCTCTCAATCTCGAGCTCAAACACAGACTCGTCAAGGTAAATGCGGCGATGAACGCGATCGGCCTCGACAAGCGCGCGCAAATCCGCATCGATAGCGGCAGGTGATGCGCGCCTCATTTTCTCCACGTCGGTCACGACGCCTCCTTGCAGATGGAAGTCAGGTGTTAAGATAAACGTAAAATAGCGCAAGAAAATAGGCCGCTAACTCAAAAAGATCATGGTTTAGCGCCAATTAAATGTCAATACATATATCACCGGCACAGCGGGGCCGGCTTAACAACGCCAATCAAATGAACGCCCGCCCACCCCGCCCAAGCTCCAATGGCGCCTAAAAAACCGGCGCGCGCCACAAAGCAGTCCGGCAGACGCGTTGCGCCAGAGCGCAAGCCCGGGACAAGCGCACAAAAACCAGCCGCTCCCAATATGGCCAAGGCTAATGTCTCGGAGCATATGCACGACAATCCGGGCTTTCTGATGGCCAGCACGGTATTCCGCCTGGATCAGGAGTTGCGCAACACCATACTGCGCAAGCTCGACATCAGCTACACACACTTTCGCTTAATGCAGGTGATCTATGCCGGGGACCCCAAAACCGTCGGCGAGATCAGCAAGATGATTGTCGTCTCGCCGGCAGTGCTCAGTCGCGTTATCGACCAAATGGAGGGCCGCGGCCTTGTCGAGCGACGGACGGATCACGCGGACAACCGGTTTGTCAATGTCGGCCTGACGCAAAACGGTCGGACAATCTACGAGAAGGCGTGGCAACCGGCCCAATCTTTGTTGGCCAGAGCCACCTCTGCACTGAGCGCGCAAGAAAAGCGCTCTTTGTTGAAGATATTGCGCAAAATAAACCAACCGTCGGATTGGTAGCAAGACCCCTCTGCCAATCTAGGGGGTTCCGCCCACCCCAGCCCTTTTTAAACTGGGGCGACAATGCGCCAGCTTCACCTTTTTCACCTTTGCCTAGCCATCACTGCAACCCTCGCCGGCATGGCGCAAGCGCTGGAATTCCCAAGCAAACCGGTGCGCTTGATCGTCACCTTCACCCAGGGTGGCGCGGCCGACCTCACGGCACGCGTGTTCGGCGACAAACTGGCGGAGATATGGAAGCAGTCGGTGGTGATAGAAAACCGCATCGGCGGCGGCGGCTCTATCGGCGCCGAAGCGGTGTTCCGCGCCCCGGCCGACGGCTACACGCTGCTGCTGGCCACCAACACTCACATCATCAACCACGTCGTCTACCCCAGTCTGGGCTTCGATTTCACCAAGGACTTTCCCGGACTCGGGCTGGTGACCTCGGCGCGCAGCCCCTCGCTGCCCGAGGTGCCGACGGTGGCCGAATCGGGCATCGCCCAACTAAAGAATTTTGCGCTCGACAACTATTACGGCTTCATGGCCCCGCCGGGCACGCCGCCGGCGATTCTGGCCAAGATCGAGGCCGACATCCGCCGCGTCGCCGCCATGCCCGATGTGCGCAAAAAGCTCGACGGTGCCGGCCTGGACATGCTGGTGATGTCCTCAGGCGACATGATGCGGCTCATTCGCGCCGATGCCGAGAAATACGGCAAGGCGGCCAAACTGGCCGGGATCAAGGCCGAATAAGGCGGCCTTCCGGCGCAGCCGCCCGGGCCGCCCGTCTGCGCTGTCCAACGCGCGACGTTGGCGGCGCGACAATCTGCGCGCATTCCTGCGCGACTGGCTGCGCTTTGTGGCGCCGGACACCTTCGAAGCGTGCGCAGCCAATCCCACCATCCTGGTGAACGCCCGACACAAGCACCCTTCGCCTCAATGACGGCTGCCACGCGCGGCTGTTATATGGCCATCCGCGCAAGGATTTGAGCGTGAAGGCTGAGCGGCAGGAGCCGTGCCCGGAGGCCTTCGCCACCGCAACCAGCAAGCATGGCGCGGGGCCGCACTAAAAGGCCTTGCATGCCAAGCGCGGGCAAGCGCGGCTTGGCGATGTTTCCCCGGCCGGTGCGCCATTCGGGTGGCTGGGCTGCAATGCCAACAGTGCCAACAGTGCCAATCCGGATTAATTTTCGTTAACGCGTCGGATTTTCAAGCGCTTTGGCTCACTCTAAGCAGTCACTTGCCTGGCTTCGGCTGGCTTCGGCATACGCTGCAGACGCTGCAGATGCTTATGAACAAGGGGCAAGAAAACCGGGCCCCGATAACCGGCGGTTTGGCTTTCTTGGCGCCGGCGAGAAGTGCGTGAATAAACCGGATGGACTTAATTTTCGCGATGACTGATGCCTTCATTTGACCACCTGAAACCTGATCTTGCCCCGCCCCAAAGAAAAGGCTTTTGCGCGCAGGCTGTGCGTGGTGTAACGCTGATCGAGTTGCTCATCGTCATGGCCATTATCGGCGTGTTGTTGAGCCTAGGCGTGCCATCGTATCGCTCGTTTTCGAACAACAGCCGTATCTCCGGCGCGATCAATGCCTTGCTCGGGGACTTGCAATTCACCCGCGCAGAGGCAAACAAGCGCGGCACGTTTGTTAGCGCCTGCGCCTCGGTCTCGTTCAGCACCTGCAGCGCCAGTACCCGTTGGGATACGGGCTGGATCGTGTTTGTTGACAACAACAACAACGGCACGGTAGACGCGGACGAGGCTATTTTGCGGAAAAAAGCCGCTTTTTCCACCACCGATAGCGCTGTTGCCGATTCGGGCGTAGCAAGAATCACCTTTAATCGCGAAGCCTTCATCAGCGGCCTTCCCGCTGATCCAGTCACGATTACGTTCAAGCCGCTCAACCCCATTGACCCCACCTGGACGCGCTGCCTCGCGGTTGGCCAGATGGGTCGCATGACGGTCCAAAAATCGGGTACCGGGGTGTGTTTGTGAGCCAAGCGGGTGGCGGCCCGCGGCGCACGGGTTTCAGCCTGATCGAGGTCATGATCACGCTGGCCATCACGGCGGTTGGCTTGCTCGG
>CAMDRY010000208.1 GCA_945906975.1 Bordetella parapertussis
GCACAAGGCTTGCGGATTTGGATGTCATGACGGTCGGCCTTTTCAACAGCGGCAGTGACAAAAATGTCACGCCAATCTACCGCAAAGCGGCTTCTGGCGGTCATTTAAGGATATTAATCATAATAATTATTGACTGAACACGGGGGCAAGCCCGTTTGGATATCCGCCACTTCAAAGAAAATTTTTTTGAGGCGGTCTGCTGTTCAGGGCTTGATCAGCGCTTCCTTAATTAACTAACGCGCCGGCCGTGGCGAGGGCCGGCGCACCGCCCGCGGACAGGCCGCGCACCAGCGCTGTGCCTGCCACCCTGTTTCGCCTGGTTTGTGTAGGATGCGTCTTTTATCCGCTTGGAGCCTTGGCCATGACATCCGATTTCTCCCGTCGCGCATTCCTGAAAACAGCCGGCAAGGGCGCCCTCGCAACGGCGGCTACGACAGTTTCAGGCGGGCTGGGCCTGCTACCGCAGATGGCGCAGGCGCAGGCCTATCCGGCGCAGCAGATCAAATGGATCATTTACCAGTCACCGGGCGGACTGATAGACACGTCTTCGCGCATGCTGCAGCCCTTTCTTGCCGACCAGGGCATCAACACCGTGTTCGATTATGTGCGCGGCGCTTCGGGGCGCATCGCCCGCACGCAGCTGTACAAGAGCAAGCCGGACGGCTACGCCATCATGACCGAGGCGATGCCCGAAGAGGTGCTGGGTGAGATCGTCTATGACGCGGAATACAAGACCAAGGAGTTGCAGCCGCTGGTGGGCTGGTTCGTCAACGCCTTCAACCTGTATGTGCGCGCCGATTCGAAAATCCGCAGCTTTGATGACTTCATCAAGACGGCGCGCTCGCAGCGCGTCACGGTGGCCACGCTCGGACAGGGCGGGCCCAGCCATTTGCAGATCATGCTGCTGCGCTCCAAGCTCAACCTGAACATCGAGCCCATCCCCTTCTCCGGCGGTGCGCCGGCTTATGTGGCGCTCTCGGGCGGGCATGTGGACGTGGCGATAGGCGGTTCAAGCACGGCGCGCAACGCCGACAAGGTAACCTTCCTGACGGTGTTTCGCGATGGGCGCGATCCGGCGATACCGGCGGTGCCCACGGCCGATGAGTTGGGCCACAAGATCCCGAACATCAACGAGGTGATTTACCTGCAGACCGGGCCGGGCGTGCCGGCCGACCGCATCGCCCGTCTGACGCAAGCAGCGACCCGGGCGATAGAAAATCCGGAACACGTCGAGAAACAGAAAAAATTCGGCGTCTTCGCCAAGGTCATCACCGCCGCCGAGTTGCGGGCGCAAATCGCCGAGCGCTACGATTTTGTCAGAGAGTACAAGTCGGAGCTGGTGGAGAAAAAATAGCCCGCCGCAAGGTGGGAAAACCGCAATGTCATCGGGCATACGCCCGCCAGGCAAAGCGGGAACACACCCGGTCAGGGCAAAAATTTCGGCCATCGCGAGCGCCGTAACGATTAAAATAAGCGCATGACAAAACTTCTCATTCGCGGTGCACGCGTGCTGGACCTGGATGGCGATGTGCATATGCCGCCACTCCTGGACATTTTGATCGAAGGTGACAGCATCAGTGCCGTCGGGCCGCATATTTCGGCCGAGGCGGCCGCGGGCGCCGAGGTCATCGAGGCGCAGGGCAAGCTCGCCATCCCGGGGCTGATCAACTCGCACTTTCACTCCCACGATGTGCTCGCCAAGGGCTTGATGGAAGACTTGGCGCTGGACTCCTGGAGCATGATGTCGGGCCCGCTTGGCTCGCGCCGCAGCCTGCAAGAGGTGCGCGCCCGCACCCTGCTTGGCGCCATCGACTGCCTGCGCAACGGCATCACCACGGTGCAGGACTTCAGCAAGTTTGCGCCGGCCAATGAGGAGGTGCTCGACACCATTCTCGACGCCTATGCCGACGCCGGGATACGCGTCATTTTTTCGGTCACGTTGCGCGACAAGTCGCAGATGGATACGATCCCGTGGATCAGGGAGATTGCGCCGGCGGCAATGCACGACGCGATCGGTAACAGCGCCGATGCGCCCGGCCCGCAAATGGATTTTGTCGCCAGCCAGATCAAGCGCGTTGGCGACCGCGCCGGCATGCTGCGCTGGGCGCTCAGTCCGTCCGCGCCGCAGCGTTGCTCGCCCGGCATGCTCGAGGCGGTTGCGGACTTGTCGAAAAAATTGAATCTGCCGGTCTATACGCACGTCTACGAGACGCGGATGCAGCGGGTTTTTGCGCAGCAAGCCCTCGCCGACTACGGCGGCTCGGCGATTCGCATGCTCGAGGCGACCGGCCTGCTCGGCCCCAATACCAGCATCGCGCACGGCGTCTGGCCGGAGCACGACGAGATCGAACTCATCGGCAAGACCGGCACCAACGTCGTGATCAACATGCTGAGCAACCTCAAGCTCAAGAGCGGCATCGCGCCGGTGATGGATTACCGCGCCAACGGCGTCAACCTCGCCCTCGGTTGCGATAACTGCAGTTGCAGCGACGTGCAAAGCCTGATGCAGGTGATGAAACTGTTTTGCCTGCTGACCGCGTCCAGCTCACCCTTTAGCACCGGCGTGACTGCGGTCGACGCCCTGCGCGCCGCCACCGTCGGCGGTGCGCGCGCAGCCGGCCTGGACAAATCAATCGGCGCAATCAAGCCCGGCTTCAAGGCCGATATCGTGCTGCTCGACCTCTTCGACACGGCCTATGTGCCCTTCAACAGCGCCGTGCGGCAAGTGGTGTTCGCCGACAGCGGCCGCGCCATCGACTCGGTCATTGTCAATGGCCGCCTGGTGATCGAGAAGCGCAAGCTGCTGAGCGTGGACGAGGCCGCGCTGCACGAAGAAATCGCCGGCCTGATGCCGGCAGTGCGGACCGAGTTCTCGCGCCTGCGCGAGGGCTACGAAAAGGCGCAGCCCTACCTCGATGAGGTACAGCGACGGGCATGGGAGGTGCCGTTGAGTGTGCACAGGCACGTTGGTGCACCGGCGACGGTGATGTTGCCCCGGAAGGGCCGCGGGAAGGTTTAGCTGGGCTAGCAGCGTTAGCCGCGTCAGTCGTAATGGCTGGAGATGCCCGACTGGCGTGGGTTTGCAGGCGATGGCCGGCCCTCTCGATGCGGTGATTCTTCGCTGTGCGACGCGTGTCTGATTTCTTAGCTTGGGCGGTTTCGCCCCCTGCGGGGGGCGAGTTACTTCTTTTGCTTCGCCAAAAGAAGTAACCAAGAAAAGGCGACCCGGAGGTGACGGCCCCCGGCTTTCATTAAATCAATCGCTGACTATGTCACGCGGGGGCTGCCCGGCGATGCTCGCATCCTCGGGCCGGTCCCTAAACTCGCCCCACGATAAAACCGTGGGGCTCAGACAACGGGACCGGACTTCTCCCGAGGACGCTGCGCTTCTCGGCGTCCCCTACGGGACTGAAGGTCAGAGTCAAAATCAAAGTCTAAAACGTCGCTTAGCCAGCAGCGAAGCGCAAGCGAGCGACCATCGCATGCCGTCATTTTGCTTTTGATCTTGCCTTTGACCTTGCCTTTGATTTCGGGGCCCCTGCGGCGCCGCCGAGGAGCGCAGGCGAAGCGGGAGCCTTCCGGTCCCGTTGTCTGAGCCCCGCAGGGGCGAGTTCAGGGACCGGCCCGCTTCACCGAGCATCCGAGGGCACCCCGAAGGGGCGGGGTCGGGGGTGTGCTTTCTTTGCTTAGCTTTCTTTGCACAAGCAAAGAAAGTAAGTCGCCCACCGCAGGGGGCGAAACTACCCAGCTAAAGAATAGAAGCCAGGCTCGCGCAGCGATGAAATATCAAAATGGATTCCCGCTTTCGCGGGAATGACGGTAGTTTTCGATCGCCATCGCCTGGAAATGCCCGCCAGTCGGGCATTTCCAGCTGGTCGCCTACCTTGGCAGGTCTGACGCCCCCATCAGGAACTCATCCACTGCCCGTGCGCACTGGCGTCCTTCGCGGATCGCCCACACGACCAGCGACTGGCCGCGCCGCATGTCGCCGGCGGCGAACACCTTGGGCACTGAGGTGGCATAACAGCCCTCGCCGTCGGTGCTCGCCTTGGCGTTGCTGCGCGCGTCTTTCTCCACACCGAAGGCGTCGAGCACGGACTGCACCGGGCTGACAAAGCCCATGGCGAGCAGCACCAGGTCGGCTTTCATTTCGTGTTCGGAGCCGGGCACTTCCTGCATCTTGCCGTCCTTCCACTCGACGCGCGCGGCGATGAGCTTGGTGACTTTGCCGTCCTTGCCTTCGAAGCGCTTGGTGGCGACGGCCCAATCGCGCTCGCAGCCTTCTTCGTGCGAGGACGAGGTGCGCAGCTTGGTCGGCCAGTAGGGCCAGACGAGGGGCTTGTTCTCGGTCTCGGGGGGTTGCGGCAACAATTCGAATTGCGTCACGCTCGCAGCGCCGTGACGGTTGCTGGTGCCGACGCAGTCCGAGCCGGTGTCGCCGCCGCCAATGACCACGACGTGCTTGCCGGTGGCCATGGTCTGCGCCTTCACCTTGTCGCCGGCATTGACCTTGTTTTGCTGCGGCAGGAATTGCATGGCGAAGTACACGCCCTCAAGCTCGCGCCCGGGCACCGGCAGGTCGCGCGGCAGCTCGGCGCCGCCGGCGATGACCACGGCGTTGAATTCAGCGAGCAGCGTGTCGGGCGAAACCGTGGTCTTGCTGTCGTTGCCAATGGTGGCGGGCAGCGCATCCTTGCCGACGAATATGCCGGTGCGGAACTCCACGCCCTCGGCCTGCATCTGCCCGACACGGCGGTCGATATGGGATTTTTCCATTTTGAAATCGGGGATGCCGTAGCGCAGCAGGCCGCCAATGCGGTCGCTCTTTTCGAACACGACAACGTCGTGACCGACACGCGCCAGCTGCTGCGCAGCAGCGAGACCGGCCGGGCCGGAGCCGACGACGGCGATTTTCCTGCCGGTCTTGACGGCGGACGGCTGCGGCACGACCCAGCCGTTTTGCCAGGCCTTGTCGATGATGGCGTGCTCGATCGACTTGATGCCCACGGCGTCGTTGTTGATGTTAAGCGTGCAGGCGGCCTCGCAGGGCGCCGGGCAGATGCGGCCGGTGAACTCGGGGAAATTATTGGTCGAGTGCAGCGTGTCGATCGCGGCCTTCCAGTCCTGCTTGAAAACAAGGTCGTTGAAGTCGGGGATGATGTTGTTGACCGGGCAGCCGGTGGTGCAAAAAGGAATGCCGCAGTCCATGCAGCGCGCGCCCTGCACCTTGGCTTCTTCGTCGCTCAAATGGACGATGAACTCGTGGTAGTGCTTTTTGCGCGCGACGGGTTCTTCGGCTGCTTCCTGCAGTCGCTGGTACTCGAGGAATCCGGTTACTTTGCCCATGTTCGTTCGTCTCTCTCGTGTCTGTCGTTGCCGTTGTTGCTGTTGTTGCTAGTGTTGCTGGTGTTGCCATCGGGCGTCACCGGCGGGGCGAGCCCGCCGTGAACGCCCTTCACCTTCAGGCCACGGCCTTGCGGCCGGCTGCTGCAAGCTCACCCAGGGCGCGCTTGTACTCGTGCGGGAACACCTTGATGAAGTGCGTGCGCGACTGCGCCCAGTCATCGAGGATCTCGCGCGCGCGACGGCTGCCGGTGTTGCGCGCGTGATTGTCGATGAGGCGCTTGAGCGTGGCCTCGTCGGAATCGCCCAGATGCCAGACATCACGCGAAACTTTGGCCTGTTGCTCCACTTCGGTGAGCACCGGTGTGAGTTCAACCATGGCCGGGTTGCAACGCTCTTTGAACTCGCCCGCTTCATCGAAGACGAAGGCGATGCCCCCTGACATACCCGCGGCGAAGTTGCGGCCGGTCTTGCCCAGCACGACGACGGTACCGCCTGTCATGTATTCGCAGCCATGGTCGCCGACCCCCTCGACCACCGCATGCGCGCCCGAGTTGCGCACGGCAAAACGCTCGCCGGCGACACCGCAGAAATACGCCTCGCCGGCAATGGCGCCGTACAGCGCGGTGTTGCCGGTGATGATGTTCTCCACCGGGTCGCCACGGAACTTGGGCGAGGGTTGCACGCAAATGCGTCCGCCCGACAGACCCTTGCCGGCGTAGTCGTTGGTCTCGCCTATGATGTCCAGCGTCACGCCC
>CAMDRY010000209.1 GCA_945906975.1 Bordetella parapertussis
CAATGGCTAATGACGCAAGAAGCACCTTTTTCTTCTCTTGCTCTGCCGCCAAGGCAAGTCGGCTCTCTCTCTCCCTGGTCTCCACCTCAGCCCTTAGCCTGATTCGCTCCGCCTCTTGCGCCCTCTTCTTCTGCTCGTCTGCCGCAAAGGCGAGTTGTCGCTCCCTTTCTCTTGACTCCGCTTCGGCCTTTTGCCTGGCCTGTAAATCCTTAATCTTTTGCGCCTCCGCCAGCCTCTGACTTTCAAGCTCTCTTTGCCTGGCAATGTCAATGTCTCTTTGCTTTTGTGCCTCGGCCTCCAACTCTCTTTTCTTTTGCGCTTCGGCCAGACGCTGCTTCTCCAGTTCTTGCTCTTTGGCAATTTGAGTCTCTTTTTGCTTTGCCGCCGCCACTTCTGCCCTGAGTTTCTCTTGCTTCTCCTTCGCCTCCCTGATCAAGTCCCCGGGGTTAAACGTGTGCTTGTTGCCATCGTTGAACGCGAAGTCATCTTCAAGGCTGCTGGAATCCCACGGGATTTGCCGACCTTCACTCTTTTGCCGCACTTGCAAGCGGACGCGTTTAAACACGTCTTCAATACGCGCCGGTCTTTGCAATTCTTTTATGAGGTATTGCGTGAACAAGCCATTGCCCGAACTGGCATCCCCGTCCTCAGCCACGTTGCCCGGGGACGTCGCATAAGCCAGATAAGTGCCCGGGGGCGCATCCAGTTGTGCCAATCCCTTGGCACTTGACTCCCCTTCAAAGGGATTGTCGCGGCAAGCATCGAGCACGATGATATTCATGCGTGTTTTGGCATCCTTGAACGACTGTATGACCAAATTGATATCAATCGTTTCTTTGGGTACATCGGATGCGCTCGCTAATTTTGCCGACACCGGCACCATGTAGTTGCGCCAATCCAATTGCAGGCCGTGTCCTGCGTAATACAACATGCCAATCGCCTGTTGTCCTTTCAGGATGGCTTGCATTTGGACGATGGCATCGCTCATTTGCTGCCTATTGCCATCAATGACTTCGATGACCTTAAAGCCCAGTTTTCTTAAAATGATCGCCATGGATTTGGCGTCATTGGTGGGGTTGGCCAGGGCAGGCGCATGCACATAGGCCGCATTACCGATAACCAGTGCGATGCGTATATCCAGTGGCGCTTGGGCAAGCGTTCCAAAGGAGGTTAAAAAAAGCCCGAAAAAAACCCTCAGCTGCAAGACGCGTGCAAGTCTTGCGTCGTTTTTTAGGGCGGCAATGTATGTTTGAATGGACTTCATGTTCAGTGAAACTGATTGCTATCAAGCCCATAGGCAAAGCCAACAACGGTCATGCGGGAATCGCATCCGTCAGGCCAGGCGGCGCGCCCATAGCGCCTTGTGTTCGCATTGTTGATTTCCACTAAATTCTGAGCCGGTTTTTTTAAGTGATTTTTAAACCACCCCGCGCTAAAACCTCTGCCTGACAATGCGGGAACCGTCGATATTTCCAAGTCGAAGCTGGCTCAAATTCGATGGAAACCAGCCCCGTAAATAGCTCACCTTGCGGCGAAGATCAACAGAGAGTGAAATCCAGAGGCCAATTTCGCCCTATTCGCATACCCTCTATTCGCATACCTCTATGCGGCTTCGTTGTTTTGTGTTCCACGATTGGCGACAAGAACCAGCTTTTTGAGCAGTTTAAGCATTACTGTTTTTTGCCTTGAACCCCACAATTTTACAAAAATTAAACTCCCCCTTTCTTATCCGGAGTGCCGTTTTTCAGTTTTGCCATTACGCGAGACAAACAGTGATCCCTTCCTTCCGCGTAAAAGGCCCCTATTCAGATGCCAGTAACAGTCTTGTCTTTTCAAATAGAGTTTTACTTTGCGCAGGGGGCCGTACGCGTTCAACCGCCGCCCTCACCTACCAAAGCGTAAGGCGCCCAGAATGCCGGATGCTCGTACCGCTTTTCCAGCATCACGGCCATCATCGCGCTGCGCAGCGCCATGGCACGGGTGATCCCCGCTTGATAGGCTTCAAATGTTTTTGTCGTGAGCAGCGTTGCGCTCGCGCTGTCCACCGCCCAGTGCGTCACCAAAAGACTGCGACTGCCGGCATAAAAAAATCCCCGTGCGAGGCCAGACATCGCCTCTTCCACGCGACCATCGGCACCCGCCGTATTGCAGGCGCTCAGCACCACCCACTCGGCGTTCAGCTTCAGGCCGAGCACGTCTTCAAGCGTCAGTAAGGGGGAGGCCCCGGGCACATCGGACGAGGCCATCGCCAGCGCCGGCTGGTCCAGATTAGGCAGGTCGCCGGGTAAAAGACCGTGCGTGGCAAATACGATGACGCGTTTTTGCACAAGACTGCCGTCTTGGCTGGCTGCCAGGACAGATGCACGGGTCGCAGCTGCGCCCAGAATGACGTCTCGTTCGAGGTTGGCTTTGAGTGTCCGGGCCAAGGCGATCACCTCGACCCTTGTATCGGGAAGGGGAGGAATTTCAGCGTAGCGCAAAACGTCTACCCTGCTTTTTTCGATATCCAACACCTGCTCGGGACGGCTGCGTATTACCGATCTGGCCGACGTGCCAAGCGCCGCGGCACCATCCCTCCCCTCGGTACGCAAGGCGGCAAAGAGCGGATCGCCCCAGGCGAGCAATGCCTGCGTTCCGGAGGGCGTTTGCGCCAAGCGCTTGAGTGACATCCACGCATTCGCCGACGGTATGTGGCTGATCGCATAATCGCGAATCATCCAAGGCGCCCCAAGGCTGCGGCCGGATGACCATGGTTTGGTGGGTATTACAGAAAATGGCAACTGCCCCAACGCACCGGATGTTGCAATCACAAGATGTGTCTTCCCCTTCAAAACAGACTCCATCGGCAGGAAAAAATGCCGGTAGAGCGCATAGGCCGCGTCAAAATTAAACACCGGCATGGCCGAGCCCTGGCCTGCGACATCAAGTGTTTCGCGCACCTGTCTTACCAACTTTGCCACCGCGACCGCGCCGATCGGGCTTCTGTGAAAGTGCACGCGCCCCTCCGGGCTCACGCTAAAGACATAGGTTTCCTCTTCCAGGGGCAAAAGAGAGACGAAAAGCTCCCCCTTCGCTAATTGACCCGCCACTTCATCCGGATTGGGAACCTTGGGCTGTAATAGCTGGAAATAGTCTGGGAATTCTTTTTTTATTTGATCTTTGAAGCCACGGCGCAAGACCTCAAGCTCGGCGATGCGCGTGCGCATAGCCCTGACCACCGCTGAATTTCTTCGCTCAGATCCCTCGCTGCCTTGTTCTGTCACGTAGCGGTAAAGGCTGGCCAGTTCATTTTTCGTGTCCTGATCTTTGCGCACGATTGCGGCAAGTCCGGGCTGTTTTATACCGACCCGTGCGGCGGCCTCGGCAATGGCCTGCTGGACCGAAGAGGCGATTAAATGGTTCGCGGCGACAAATGCCTCGGCAGCCACTTTTTCAGTCTGTAACGCCTCCATCGAGAGCAGTTTCAGGTAGGACTTCACAATCAAGTCCTTCACCGAGCGCCGGAACGCATTTTCCTGATAGTCGGCCGCCAAGGTGCCCGGATTGGTCATGTCCCTGATCGCGATTTCAAATTCCGCGCGGGCTTTAGACGCATCCCCGGGGGACGTGCCGCGCGACAGGGAGACGGCGTAAAGCCCCCGGACGAGCGACGTAAAATAATGGTTAGCGCCAAAATTATTCACATGCCAATCGAGCGAGCGCTGATACAAGCCTTGCGCTTCGATAACCCTGCCGGCATTCATGTAGGCCAATGCACGGATTGGGATCTGCCTGGCTATCGAAGCGAGTCGCGTATCAGTCCCGACAATGGCATCTATTTCATCAAACTGCGCTACGGCCTCTGTCCATTTTCCCTGGCCTGCCAGGGCACTATTGATGCGCATCCGCGTCCACAGCGACTGCGCCGCATTCTCGGCGTAACCTTGTTTTTTCTGTGCCTGCCGGACCATCAAACCAATTTTCAGGGTCTCGGCATAATTGCCCTCACTAAAGCGCAGATCCGCCACACGGCGGAAAAACCCAGTCATTTTGTCCTCATTCAGGTCGTAGAGACGGAAAAGGGCATAGGCAGATCTGAGCGACTCGTCGGCGTCAAGCAGGCGGCCTACCGCGGTCTGAATTGCTGCCAACTCTGTCGCGACCCCGGCATGCGTGCTCCTGGAAAACGTGCGCTGCCGCTGGTCGACGAATGACTCGAATTGCCTCAGTTCATTGCCATTGGCTATCGCCAGACGGGCGGCCTGCAGTGCCTCATCAAATCGCCCCATGCGCGAAAAAAGCCGCCCCCGCACATTGTTGTACTCCATCTCGGCGCGTTTCAGCCAGTAACCGGCCTCGCCCCCCAAGCTACGGCTAAAATCTTTTTTGATGACCGCGTCGGCGCCCGCAAGCAGTTCCTCGGCACGTTTGAGATTGTTCTGTTCGATATATCCCAATGCCAGGCGAGCCCTCGCGCGCACTACCTGATTGGGAATTTTCAAATCCTTGATAAGCAACTCAAGGAGCGCGAATCCCTCTGATACTTTCTCGGTGTTGAGCAAAAAAGTGCCTAGCGTCCAGCGCGAATCGATTTCTGGCTGGACCCGATACCATTCTCTAAGCACTTTTTCACGCGCCTGAACGTCACCCAAGCGGAATGCAGCTGCATCTTGGGCTTGAAAGTGTTCTCGCATCTGTCTCGGAGAATTGACTGGCGAAGCGGGCAAACTCAATATCGCCCCCAGCCGAACGATCTCTTCAGGATCGAGCTTCAAGCCCGAAACCAAGTCCGCCTCCTGTCCGAAGCCCGAAAACGACAGGAGCAAACCCAGAACAAACGCCAGGCGTCTAATTTTTTGCACCGCTTGCTCCTTGAGCGCGATCAAGTCGACAAGCCCCATGCCGCGAACTATCTTCGATGGAGAACGATAGACTCGACCAGCCTGTCGCCTGAGGGGTCATTCTTTAAGATGATCTGCGCATCGTAGCCCCGCACCGACTCTTGCAAAACCTGCTCCGCCTTTTGTCCTCTGAGCGCATTCCACAAGGCTGGCAACAAGGAAAGCAGGGGTAGGCCCCGCGGTTGCAGATCGCCCGGCGGAAGGACAATTTTCACCTCACCGCCTTCATGCTGAAGGGTGGTCATCCAAGGCTTGAGTCGGTCAGGCAACTGGCTTGGCTTGACCTTGTCGATAAATGCGATTTTGACCGTGTCGGGCTTGACGTCCAGGACCTGACGAAGCTGGGCATCAAACAACGGCAAGTCAACAAATTGCAGCGGCCCTTCGGGCACATTCACCAAAACCGGGGTGGTGCAAGCCGCCATGAGTAAAAGGCATAGCAGGTGGCCATTTCGGGCGACCCTCGCCAGGCGCTGCGGCTTCATTGCACCGTAACCGAAAGCAGTTGCGTACCGGTGCGGCCGACGCTATCTTCGATTTCTAGAAAGATGCGGTGTGAGCCTACGGGTAGGGACGCCGCCTCGACGGTGAGGCCCTCGGCGCTTAGCTTCGCGACCTGCAGCAGCCTGCTGGTGATGTCCACCCTAAAGGCCCCATATAAGGCCCTGAACGATTCTGGCTTCGCGGCCGACGGGGACACTGGCCGAAACCGCAACTGAACTTTTGTTGGAGAGCTGACTGCCCCGCTTATGTCGGGAAATACGATCTCGATCTGAGGGGCGTCGGGAACCTTGGCTGCACGCGGAGAAAGTAGCGGCACGGCGGCCGAGGCACGCGCCTCTTGTTCGGTGACCAGTTGAAGCTGTCCGAACGCTGAAGTGGAGGCCGCCAATATTAGTAAAAAAAGTAATCGCATCGTCACAGTCATCCAGTTAGTCGATCGTGCTTATTCGTACCCGCCGGTTGTCAGGCGATAACGGGTCATTCTTGTTAAGCAGCTCAGAAAAGCCCTTGCCCAGGGGCGTCAGCCGTTCCGCTGCAACACCTTGCTGCGCCAAAAAGCCGGCCACAGATTGCGCCCTTCTTTCGGAAAGGGCCTGGTTATATTGGGCCGTCCCTTTGGCATCGGTATGCCCCTCAACCTGAAAACGCAAGGCCTGCAACTGCTCGAGTTTCATTGCACTGGCCAGGCGCTCGAGTTGCGGGTTGCTCGATTC
>CAMDRY010000210.1 GCA_945906975.1 Bordetella parapertussis
CCGATCAAACCAGCAAGGAAAGCAGGCAATCATGACCAGCATCACCGACAACCATTCCGTACCGGCTCCGGCCGACAAGATGTCGCAGACCGACGACGAGCGCATTGATCGCATCGTTCCCTTGCCACCGCCCGAGCACCTCATTCGATTTTTCCCGATTGAGGACACGCCGGTGGAGGCGCTTGTCGCGGCCACGCGCCGGGACGTGAGCGGCATCATCCACGGCCAATCGGACCGCCTGCTGGTGGTGATCGGCCCGTGCTCCATTCATGATCCGGCCGCCGCGATCGAATACGCGCGCCAGCTTGCCGTGGAGCGCAAGCGCCACTTTGGCGAACTCGAGGTGGTGATGCGGGTGTATTTCGAAAAGCCGCGCACCACGGTGGGCTGGAAAGGCCTCATCAACGACCCCTACCTCAACGGCAGTTTTCGCATCAACGAGGGGCTGCGCGTGGCGCGCGACCTGCTCGTGCGCATCAACCAGATGGGCGTTCCCGCCGGCTGTGAGTTCCTTGACGTCATTTCGCCGCAATACATCGGCGACCTGGTGAGCTGGGGTGCCATAGGCGCACGCACCACCGAGTCGCAGGTTCACCGCGAGTTGGCCTCTGGTCTTTCGGCTGCGGTGGGTTTCAAGAACGGCACCGACGGCAATGTCAAAATCGCCGTCGACGCCATCCAGGCGGCGCGCCAGAAACACCATTTCCTGTCCGTGCACAAAAGCGGCCAGGTGGCGATTGTCGAGACGCGCGGCAACGACGACTGCCACATCATTTTGCGCGGCGGCAAGACCCCCAACTTCGACGCCGCCAGCGTCGCGGCTGCCGGCAAGGATCTGGCCAAGGCCGGGCTTGAGCAGATGATCATGATCGATTGCAGTCACGCCAACAGCTCCAAGGATTACCGGCGCCAGACCGAGGTCGCGGCGGACATCGGCCGGCAGATTGCCGGTGGCGAGCGTCGCATCGTCGGCGTGATGATTGAGTCGCACCTGGTGGCCGGACGCCAGGATCTTGAACCGGGCAAAGCGCTCACCTATGGCCAGAGCATCACCGACGGTTGCCTCGGCTGGGAAGAGAGCAAGCAGGTGCTGGATAATCTGGCGGCGGCGGTGAAGGCCCGGCGCAACATCAAGGTGGCCTGATTGTTTTTTTATTCTCAGCAATCGTCGCCGGCGGTAGCCGGAATAAAAGCCGGGGCGCGCCGCCGGCACGGCGTTCCAATGCGGGTCCCCGGTGCCTGATGCGCTGACAGGCCTGCGCCGCGGCTACGCGGCCGCGCTGCTGGTCACGCTGGCCTTTCGCTTCTGGCTGGCGGCGGTCTTTCCCCTGACCGGGGATGAGGCTTACTTCATGTATTGGGGCGCGTTCCCCGCGGCCGGATTTTACGATCATCCGCCCATGGTGGGCTGGTTGCTCGCGCTGCTGCTGAAGTTCTCCGCAGCCGAGTGGGTGTTGCGCCTGCCGGCGATTTTACTCGCGCCCTTGCTGTCCTGGGTCGTGCTGCTGCTGCTGCGCCCGATCGACGAGGCGCGCGCCTGGCTGGCCGCAACGGCCTTCCTGCTGGTTCCTATTGAGGTGTGGAACGGTTTTATCACCACCGATACGCCGCTGGCGTTTTGGTCATTCTTGTCTGTCGCCGCCTTTGTCGCGGCCCTGCGCCTTCAGGATCGCGCTTGCGCGGCGCGCGCGCTTGCGTGGTTTGCGCTGGCCGGGGTGTTTCTCGGACTGGCGCTGCTGTCCAAATATTTCGCCGGCTTGCTGGCCATCGCTTACGGTGTTTATGCGCTGCTGTCACCCGGCCGCGACAAGCCCTGGCGCGGTGTGCTGGTGGTGTGGGCGTTTGCGCTGCCCTTGCTTGGTTTTAATTTCTGGTGGAACTACGAGAACTGCTGGGCCAACCTGATGTTCAACCTGTACAACCGGCATGGCGACGCCGGCTGGTCGTGGCGGACGCCGCTGCTGTATCTGGCGACGGCGCTGTATGTGCTCTCGCCGCCGGCCCTGGTGCAGTTGCTGCGCGGCCGCGCTGAACCGGCGCTGCCCGCCGGTGACAAGGTGCTGCGCTTTGTGTTTGTCTGCGTTGCGTTTCCCTTGGCCGGGTTTGCGCTGCTGTCGCTGGTTAAACAGATCGGCCTGCACTGGGTGCTGTCTTTTGTGCCGGTGGCCTTTGTGTTTTTCGGCATCATGCTGTCGCGTGCGCAGCTCGCGCGTTCGGTTGTTTTTCTAGCCTGCTTCAGCCTGCTGCACGTGACCGCGGTGCTGGTGGGCGCCAACCTGCCCCTGGAAGCCTGGAAGAACACGCGCCTGTATGAGGGCCTCGTCTACACGCTTGAAAGCGAGCGCTTGGTCGAGGCGCTGCGCCCCTTTGCCGACGAATACGAGATGGCCTCGGACGGCTACTCGCCGGCGGTGACCGTATCCTATCGCGCCGCGCTGAACGGCCTCAAGGGCGGGGCCTTGGGGCGCGGCGACGATGCCGCGGCGTGGCGGCGCAATTACTTCTTCGTCTTTGGCACGGCCTCATCGCACGCCCGGCACGACGATATGCTCACCGATTTTCGTCCGCTGGCGGGCCGCAATATCCTGGTGTTGCGCAAGAGCGCGCCGCAGCCGGGCGAATATGCGCCTTACTTTAAAACGGTGGAGCAGCGGCGCATTGCGGTGCGCGGCGTCACCTACCATGTGGTGCTCGGACGCGGCTTTGATTACGGCGCCTATCGCGAGCGCGTGCTCGCGCCGCTTGCCGCGCGCTACTACCGCATCCCCGCCTACCTGCCGCAGGGGCGCTGTGATTTTTGCGAGCGCACCCTGTCGCAGCAGTATTGTCCGGTGCGTTAAGACGCCCTATGTCCGCCAGCTCATCAGGGGCCCCCAAGCCCCCCCAGCCTCCAAAGTCCGCCGCATCTTCCGCCATGGTGCGCAGCCTGATACGCCTGGCGCGGCCTTATCAGTGGGTGAAGAACAGTTTTGTGCTGGTCGGGCTGGTGTTCGGCCACGCAGGGACTGATGTGGCGACGTGGCGTGGTGTTGCGCTGGTTTTTGCGGCGTTTTGTCTCGCTTCCAGCGCGGTCTATGTGTTCAATGACATCGCCGACCGCGAAGCCGACCGGGCGCACCCGCACAAGCGCCTGCGCCCGGTCGCCTCGGGCAGCGTGGGGCTGGTCGCCGCGTTCTGGCTGTCCGGACTGCTCGCCCTCGCCGGCCTCGCGCTGGCGCTGGCGGCCTCAACTGTGGCGGCGGCGATTGTTGCCGCTTACCTCGCGCTCAACGCGGGGTATAGCCTTGGCTTGAAACACGTGGCGATACTCGATGTGTTCATTATTGCGGCCGGTTTCATGCTGCGCATTCTTGCCGGCACGCTGGGTGTGGGGATCGCACCCTCGCAATGGTTGTTGTTGTGCGGCCTGATGCTCACGGTGTTTCTGGGCTTTGCCAAACGTCGCGCCGAACTGATGGCGCTGCAGGAGGCCGGCGGCACGCATCGCCGGGTGCTTGACCATTACAGTCCGGCACTGCTCGATCGGGTGACCGCCATCAGCGCGGCCGGCGTCATTATTTGTTACGCCTTATATACGGTCAGCGCCGAAACCGCGCTCACCCACGGCACTGAAAAAATGGTCTGGACCCTGCCGTTTGTCCTGTATGGCGTGTTCCGCTATTTGTGGTTGCTGCACCGCGCCGGCGGCGGCGGCGACCCGTCGCGCGAACTGTTGCGCGATGTGCATTTGCTTGTTGCAACCCTGGGCTGGCTGGCGGTGACGCTGGCGGCACTGAGCGGCATGGTTTGATTTGTCCGGAAGCGGCAACTTTGCTGCATAATTGCGCGGATTCGCCCGGTCCTTTGGCTGGAGCGACAGGAGGAAATCATCGTCGCCATGGACGCTACAAAGGAAACCGCAGAAAAAATCCGGCTGCCCCATCTCCAGCTTATGGGGGATGCCACGCAGTTTGCCAGCCAGATCCATGGGCTGATCATGTACTCCCCGCTGTTCGAGAACTTCAACCTCGCGGAAATCAGGCTGATGAGCCATTTCATGCAGGTCTACCGCGCCGAGACCGGAGCCGAAATCCTGCGCGAGGGCGAGGACGGTGATTTCATGATGCTCCTCCTCGAGGGGCGCATCGAGGTATTCAAGCAGGATCGCTGGAATGCGCCGCGCCTGATCGCCGTCGTTGACCCGGGAAAAAGCCTGGGCGAGATGTCGATGATCGATGGCGAGCCGCGGTTTGCCAGCTGCATTGCCGCCCAGACATGCCAGCTCGCGGTGTTGTCGCGGGAGAGCCTCGCGCGTATTGTGCTGGAGCAGCCGGTGCTCGGATCGAAGATTTTGATGGAGTTGGTCTTGATGTTGTCGCAACGCCTTCGCCAAACTAGTGTGAAGCTGGTGAATTACATGGATAGGGAAGGCCAAGCCCCGGCTTCCTGACCCGCCAAAATGCCAGTTGCAAGACGGAGTCCTGTGGCACAATGATGTGCTTGTCCAAGATCGCGACAAAACGTTTGAGGAGACGTGGAAATGATGAGTAAGGTGAAGAACGCCAAAGATTTCTGGGCGGGTCTAATGTTTATCGTGTTCGGTCTGGCATTCATGCTGGTCTCGAAAAATTACGCCATGGGTAGTGCGGTCCGTATGGGGCCGGCCTATTTCCCAACAGTTTTGGGTGGCATGCAACTGCTGCTAGGCATAATTATTTTCGCACGGGCCTTTGTGAGCAAGGTTGAAAATGGTGCGGTCAATAAATTGCACCTCAAGCCCCTGTTTATCATCCTGGGTGCGGTGGTGCTGTTCGCGGTGCTGCTCAAACCGGCCGGCCTGGTCATCGCCATCTCTGTCCTGATCATGGTGTCGGCTTTCGGTGGTAAAGATTTCCGTTTCAAGGAAATGCTTCTTCTCACCGCAGTCCTCATAATCGGATCGGTCGGGGTCTTCTATTACGGCCTCGGGCTGCCTTTCAACCTTTGGCCGGAACTGGGGAACTGACATGACTGAACTGATTGCAAACCTAAGCCTGGGGTTCGGTGTCGCGCTGTCGCTGCAGAACCTGATGTACTGTTTTTTTGGTGTCGTTCTGGGCACCCTGATCGGTGTGTTGCCGGGCATCGGCCCCGTCGCCACCATCGCCATGTTGTTGCCGGTGACCTTTAATCTGCCGCCGGTGTCCGCGCTGATCATGCTTGCCGGTATTTACTACGGCGCGCAATACGGTGGCTCCACCACGGCGATCCTGGTAAACCTGCCGGGCGAATCGTCCTCCGCGGTCACAACGCTGGACGGCTACCAAATGGCCAGACAGGGGCGGGCCGGGAAGGCGCTGGGCATCGCCGCCATCGGCTCGTTCATCGCCGGAACGGTTGCGACCCTGGTGATTGCTGTGGCTGCGCCCCCGCTGGCGGAAGTCGCGCTCAAGTTTGGTCCGGCCGAGTATTTCTCGCTGATGGTGCTGGGCTTGGTCGCTGCGGTGGTTCTGGCGCACGGCTCGCTGCTCAAGGCGATCTCGATGGTGGTGCTGGGTCTGCTGCTGGGGCTGGTCGGTACTGACGTGAACTCCGGCGTCGCGCGCTTCTCCTTCAGTGTCCCGGAACTCTCGGACGGCATCGGCTTCGTTATTGTCGCCATGGGTATGTTCGGTTTTGCCGAGATCATCACCAACCTTGAGCAAGCCGAGGAAAAGCGTGAGGTCTTCACCGCCAAACTGTCCAACCTGCTGCCTTCGCTGCAAGATTTGAAGGACTGCTCGGGCGCGATAACCCGCGGTACCATTCTTGGTTCCTGTCTTGGCATCCTGCCCGGTGGCGGCGCCTTGCTGGCCTCGTTCTCGGCTTATGCGCTTGAAAAGAAGGTCTCGTGGAACTCGGCGCAGTTCGGCAAGGGTGCAATCCAGGGCGTGGCTGCGCCCGAGGCGGCCAATAACGCCGGCGCGCAGACCTCCTTCATTCCGCTGCTCACCCTGGGCATTCCGTCCAACCCGGTGATGGCGCTGATGATCGGCGCGATGATGATTCAGGGTATCGCCCCCGGCCCGCAAGTGATGACCGAAAGGCCGCAGCTGTTCTGGGGC
>CAMDRY010000211.1 GCA_945906975.1 Bordetella parapertussis
TTTTCAAGATCATTCTTGATCATCGCCCCCAGTTGCTCCGGTGTGCTCGGCGCGGGCTCTAGACCCGCGGAAACCAACCGTTGCCTGAAATCCGGATCTTTGAGCGCTTTGTTGGTCTCCACTTGCAGCTTGTCTAATATTGATTTCGGTGTCGCCGCAGGCGCGACCAGACCAAACCAAAGCTGGTAGCCCATTTCCGGAAATCCGAGCTCGCGCAAGGTTGGCGTATCCGGCGAAGGGGCTTCCCTGCCCGGTCCGGTAACAGCAAGGCCCCGGAGCTTGCCTTCCTTGGTGTAATTTGCGTATGGAAGGAAGGTGGTGATGGCAAAGTCCAAGTCTCCTGACAAAAGTGCCTGCAACATCGGTGGCGATCCTTTGAATGGAATGTGCAGTATATTCAGACCCGCGCTTGCCTTAATCTGCTCGCCGATCAATTGCGCCACAAGCGCTGAAGACCCAAATGTCACCTTTCCCGGATTCGCCTTGGCGTAGGCCAAAATTTCCTTGAAGTTAGCTCCCGGTGCCTGGGCGCTTGCAACAACGAAGAGCGACTGTAAAGCTATGAGCGAAATGGGCGAAAAATCACGAATTGGATCGTAAGGGAGCTTCGCGTTTTGCAAAGGGTTCAGCGTAAAAGTACTATCAACAACTAGAAATAAGGTGTGTCCGTCAGGCGCGGCTTTTGCGGCGGCTTCGGCCGCAATGATGAAATTTCCTCCGGGCCGGTTATCCACGATAACGGCCTGTCCAAGGCCATCTTGTAGTTTTTGCGCAAGCTGTCTGGCCAGCAAATCGGTAATGCCGCCTGGCGGAAAGGAAATTATTATTCGAACCGGCTTCGACGGATACGACTGCGCATAAGCGAAATTTCCGAACAGGACACAAGCCGCCACAAAGAATGCGACCGCAATCTTTATAAAATTTCTCATGATCTTTCCCCTCTGCTGACCACCGGCTTCTAAGTGGAATTTGGGACATCTCGATCCACATCTGGCGACACGTTTCTCATCCGAGATTAAACAAGTTAGCACCCCATTTACATCGATGTCAATGTAATTGCATCGAAGTTGATGGTTTTATACTGGATATGCGGATTGGTTCGAGCAGGGCTTTCCCGTCACCCCGACCTCGATCCTGCCTATTTCGGTTCCAAAGGCAACGAGGCAACAGTCCCAACGTCAGGCTGCAAGATCGCTTTTAGAAGAGACTATCGCGTTTAATTGGACGAGAACCAAGAGTCCGGGAACACCGCTTACTGAACGAGCCGGCGCGAGCTTACGTTTCAATCAGTCTCATCGATTTGGAAAAACGGTTGGCTAGCGGCAACACAACCGGTGACTAGCTGCCTGAATATCAAGCTCCAGGCGTCGCCTAGCCGCGAAAGAGGGGCGCGGGAGTTCCATCATGTCGTCTTCTCAACAGAAATTCTCAGGTCTTTCCCTGTTCATGGCTTCGTAGCAGTGCGACGATCTCCTGCGGACTCACGCAGCTGCGATTGAACTCGACTCCGAACGGTTTGAGCGCGTCGCATACCGCGTTGATGATCGCAGCAGCTGGCCCCACTGCGCCACCTTCGCCCAAGCCTTTGATGCCCAGAGGATTGAGCGGCGAAGGGATCTCGGTGTGCAGCATCTCCACCTTGGGCATATGCGAGGCAAGCGGCATGGCATAGTCCATGAACGATCCCGTCAGGTTCTGACCTTCGGCATCGTAGATCACGCGTTCGAGCAGACACCCGCCTATGCCCTGACAGATGCCGCCTAAAATTTGCCCGCTAGCTACTGCCGGATTGATCAGTACGCCTGCATCGTGCGAGATCACGTATTTGCCGATGGCGATTTCGCCAGTCTCGGCATCGACTTCAACGATTGCGGCATGGGTGCCGTAGGACCAGGTCACGGCCTCGGGCTCGAAGTATTCCGTGACTTCCAGCCCACCCGGCATGCCTTTTGGTCGCCGGCTTTCCCGACCCGGTTGGGCGGCGCGCGCGACCTCTGCCAGGCTGACACAGTGACTCGGTACGCCCTTGAGCCTCACCGCGCCGTCGCGTAGTTCAAGATCCTCCGGGCTACATTCGAGCAGGCCGCCGGCAATTTCAAACACCTTGCGGCGCAAAATTACGCTGGCTGCACGGATGGCTTCCGAGGATGTGACCGCGATGCGACTAGCGATGCTGCCGTAACCGTGGGCAATGACCGAGGTATCGGCGAGCAGCATCGTCACTTCATCGGGGGTCACCCCCCATTGATCAGCGGCGACCTGGGCGAGCACCGTTTCGTGTCCCTGCCCCTGCGAAGCGGCGCCCGTTGCGACAATAATGCCGCCCGATGGATCGATCTTCACCGTCGCTCCCTCAAAGGGACCGGAGCCGGTACCTTCCACGTAGCAGGCGAATCCCAGGCCGAGGAAGCGCCGATTACGGCGAGCAAGCCTTTGCGTTTCGCGGAATGCCTCCACCCCGCCGATGGCGCGGACCGCCGCGCCGAATACGGCGGGATAGTCGCCGCTATCGTAGACGATGGGTACGCCATCGCGATAAGGAATTCCTACCGCATAGGGCATCTGCTCAGGCCGAATCATATTACGCATGCGCACCTCGGACGGCTCCAGACCGAGCTCGCCCGCAATGAGATCAATAAGACGTTCCATGACAAAGGTTCCCTCAGGCCGCCCGGAACCGCGGTACGGCGCATTGGGCGCCTTATTGGTGAGCACGATACGCGCGCTGAGTTCGAGGTTCTCTATGTGATATTGACTGCAGATGTGGCTCATCGTGTTCGAAGGGGCACCAATGCCCACCGGGGTATACGCTCCTGAGTCCTTGGTTATCTGGTCGATCAGGGCGTGAATGCGGCCATGCTCGTCAAATACCACTTCGGCCTCGTGAATGTCGTCCCGGGCATGAGTCGAATTGAGCAGATTTTCGCGGCGGTCCTCGATCCAAGCCACCGGTCTTCCGAGGCGTCTTGCAAGCCACGGAACGATGATCTCCTCTGGGTAGACATGGCCCTTCAAGCCGAAGCCCCCTCCCACGTCGCGTGCTACGCAACGCACGCGCGCCTCGGGCAGCTGGAGCTGCCTCGCCACCTCCCGGCGCACCCAATGCACGACCTGGCTGGCCGACCAGACCATGATGCTATCCTGGCTGTCGTCATACTCTGCAACGACCCCACGACATTCCATGGGAGCAGCAAGAAAGCGGTGATTGGTGAAGCTGCGGTGCAAACGGCGCAGCGGCTTGAGCCCCGGGGAGTGGGGATCGCCCTTGCGCAGGCGAAAATCAGCCGCGATGTTATTAATGCGCTGAGAATGAACCTTGACCGGGTCCAGCCTAAGTGCGTCCTCAATGCTGCGGACTACAGGAAGGGAATCGAACTCGGGGACAATCAGTTCGATCGCGTCCTCGGCGACCTGCCGACTCTCGGCGACAACGATGGCATAGGCTTCACCAACGTAGCGGACCGTGTCCTCCGCGAGAAGGGGCGTGTCGGGAATGTTGATCTCGTGTGTGACGGCATTGCGCCAAGCGAGTGAAGGACGATTCTGCATGCCAGGCACCGGGGCCAGGTTCGGTTTGAGATCGGCTGCAACCAGCACCGCAACCACGCCGGGCAACGCCAGCGCAGCAGAGACATCGAGCGAGACAATCCGCGCGTGTGCATGGGGACTGCGAGCGAACGCTGCTTGGAGCATTCCCGGCAACCGCAGGTCGGCGATGAACCGGCCGCGCCCGGTGAGCAGGCGTTTGTCCTCCTTGCGTATCAGCGCTTGTCCGACAAAAAGCTTACTGCTCAAGGCTAAAATTTTCGTTTGAGAAAAGAATAATGGCAACCACGGAGGCGCATTTCAGGACGGTCATATCTGATTGGAACCTTAGCTGTCGTGCGGCCGCTATTCGAGCCGGATACCGTTGTCGTTGATCACCTTGGCCCATTTCACCAGGTCGCTCTTGATATGTGCCGCGAAGTCTTCCGGCGTCCCCCCCAAAGGGACGACGCCCATGGCTGAGAATTTAGCCAACGTATCCGGCGATTGAAGAATTTTCAGTACCTCGGCGTTCAGCCGTGCAACGATCGCCTGCGGGGTGCCGCTCGGTGCGAGAAAACCATACCAGGAACTGATGGCTACGCCCGGTGCTCCGGCCTCGGCCATAGTCGGAACTTCGGGAAGTGCTGTCGCGCGCATAGTGTCGGCGATCGCCAGCGCGCGCAGCTCGCCGTTCTTGACCCGTGGCGCGGCCACATAGGCGGCGTCAAACAGCATCTGCACCTGTCCGCTGATCAGGTCAGGATAGACTTGGCTCGTGCCTTTGTAAGGGATGTGGACGATATTCATTCCGGTCACGCTCTTCATCAGTTCGGCGGAAAGATGGGCGGAACTGCCAATGCCCGCCGAGGCGAAAGTGAGTTTTCCCGGATTGGCCTTGGCGTAAGTGACTAGTTCCTGGAGGGACTTTGCCGGCACGGACGGGTGCAGCAGCAGAACGTTTGGCACCTTGGCAGCGAGAATAATCGGTGCCAGATCGGTCACCGTGTTGTAGGGCAGCTTCTTGTACAGGTTCGGGCTGACGGTCATGCTGCTCATCACGCCCCAAAGTAGTGTGTAGCCATCGGCGGCCGAACGCACAACATACTCGGTGCCTATGTTGCCGCTCGCGCCGGTGCGGTTTTCGACCAACACGTTTGGTCCGAGGTTCTCACCCAGTTTCTGCGCCAGTATCCGCGCTACACCGTCGACCGGTCCGCCGACGGCAAACGGCACAATCAGGCGGAGCGGCTTGCTCGGATAGCTTTGTGCAGTCGCCTGACCGGCGCTAAGAACCGCGCAACAAGCAGCAAACGCTATCTTGATTAATTTTCGCATCCCCCCCCCCTATAAAGAAAAAACCTGATCCTACTAGCTTTGGGATTTAAAAAAGGCTTTTCTGAGCCAGTATTAATTATTTCCGCAGGCACGCCTAGTTGAACACAGACGTTGGCTCGCGACCGTCGCAGCGGTTCCTACACGTCCGCATGCCAGCGCATAACAGCGCGGCAAATCCAATATTACGCGTGTCGAGCCAAGCGAAGATGGGCCGCATTAGCGGCCCGTTCAGTTTAGTGCGGCACCGCTTGCCTTTAGTACAGGCCGCCACCAGAATAAAAACCTGCAACGCCTTCCGCCGCCCCCGCTGCTCCGCCCACAACGCCGGCGGATCCACGGCGATGTCAAAGAGTGTCATTCTCTCTGGGAGAGCGTCGTCAAGAAGCGCTTCGACGATATCGGGCGCGAGCTTGGTGAGGTGCAGTATCTAATCGACGGGGCCGATCACCCCCTTTACCGCCTTTAGCGTCCTTTGCTGACCTAACTACAAAAACCGTCGCCACTGTAGGCGTGTTCAACCCGTGGTGGTTCACAATGTAGTCCATCAGTCGCCTTTTGAACGCGGGCCCGGCTATTTTTTCGTAGCGATCCACTTCAATATTTTGACAAGTCTAGATCTTAAGACGATCGACGATACGGCCGTTTTTGAGGTGCTCTTCAATGATTTCGTCGACATCCGATTTGTCTACATATGTGTACCAGGTTTCTTGCGGATAAATGACCATGACCGGCCCCAACTCACAGCGGTCGAGACAGCCAGCTTGGTTAATGCGGACCTTGCTCTGGCTTGATAGATTGAGCGCCTTTACCTTATCTTTGGCATAAGCACGAAGCTCGGTTGCACCGTAGTCTTCGCAACAGGCTGCCCCATCAGGTCGCTGGTTGCAGCAAAAAAAAACGTGATGTGCGTAAAAGCTCATGAATGGATCACTTTGAAAAAATATTGCATGCCGAAGTTGGGGATGTATTAGCCCACCAGGAGCACAATGGACTCCTCTATCTATAAAACTTGTACTACCTCCCCTGGCAGCGTCTAGGAAGAAAATCGTTCTCGCGCGAGGAAGACAATTTCCATTGCCACGGCCATTCCGCGCACCATGCGCTTTACCCAACAGCGAATGGCATCAACATTGACGGAGCGAACACACATTGCGCCTTTGAGGGCGGATCGAAATAAAACTAGA
>CAMDRY010000212.1 GCA_945906975.1 Bordetella parapertussis
GTGTCGATGATCGTCCTGACGACATCCATCGTGCTGCCCATGGTGCAGGCGGCCGGGTTCGACCTTGTCTGGTTCGGTATTTTTATCGTGCTGCTGGTTGAGATTGCGGAGGTCACGCCGCCCGTGGGTTTCAACCTGTTTGTGTTGCAGGCGATGAGCGGCAAGAGCTCCTTGTTTGTCGCGCAGGCCTCGTTGCCGTTCTTTTTCATGATGGTGCTCGCCTGCGTGTTGATTACCGTCTTCCCGGCCATCGTGACCTGGCTGCCAGATGTATTGATGAACAAGTAGCCAATGGCAAAACACGGTTCTGGTCAGCGAATTCCGACCACCCTGGTGACCGGTTTTCTCGGGGGCGGGAAGACCACGCTCATTAATGCCGTGTTGCACAGTGCGGCATTTGCCAATGCCATGGTCATTGTCAACGAGTTCGGCGAGGTCGGGCTCGACCACCTGTTAATGGAAAGCGGGCAGGACCAGGTTGTATTGCTCGACTCGGGGTGTTTGTGTTGCGCGGTTAGCGGATCGCTGCGTGACACGCTTATCGATTTGTTCATGCGGCGCGCCTGCGGCGACCTACCGGCTTTTGACAGAGTGATCATCGAAACGAGCGGGCTGGCCAACCCCGTGCCGCTGGTGGCGAGCCTGATTGCCGACTCGGCGGTTTCGCTCCATTACCGGTTATCGTTGGTGCTGACCATCGTGGATGCGGAAAATGGGGCGGCTACGCTGGAACGCTACGACGAGGCATTGAAGCAGGTTGCCGTTGCGGACCGCATACTGATCAGCAAGGGCGAGCGTGCCGGTGTCGACGCAGTGGCCGATATGCGTGCCAGGCTGGCCGCCGCTAATGTCAGCGCGGAGATTGTGATCTGGCAGCGCGGGGGCGATCCGTCCCCGCTATTTGCCGACGCGCCCCTGGCGCCGGATCGGCGAAGCGCGATGCCCTTGGGCTTTGCGCGCGGACCTTTCGCTGGGGATGGTGCGCATGGGCGGCTATTTCCGGCCATCCGGTCGCATGTCTTGCGTGTGTCCGGTGCGACAGACTGGCCGGCCTATGCCGCCTGGACGGCGCAGATGCAACGCTGCTTTGGACGTCGATTGTTGCGATGCAAAGGTCTTTTGCGCATTGGCGGCGACGAAGCGATTTGGGTCATTCAGGGCGTGCAAGGGCACTTCACATCGCCGGCGCTACTCGACGCGGGGGTGGCGAGGGAGCTGACGGATGGGCAGCTGGATTTTCTTGTCTGCATCGGGGAGCAAATTTCGGGCGACCAATTGCAGGCCACAATCCCGCTTCTTGGTACGGTCGATAAGCGTCGCACGTCAAACGGGTCGTCTTCAGCTTTGCTTACGGAGCACCAATGAGCACCAGCACCAGCAATAGCAATACCAGCGCGGCAGCGGCTGCGAGCTTTGTCTTACGCGGCGGCATGGTCGTCAGCGCCGATGCGGCGCCGCAGCGTCTCGACATACTCTGTGAAAACGGCAAGATCGCCGCTATTCTCGCGCCTGAAACGGCCGTGGCCGCGGGTGTGCTTGTGCGCCGAATCGACGGACTGCATGTGTTTCCCGGCTTGATTGACGCGCATGTGCATTTCGGCTTTGGTGAAAAAATAACCGAATACAGCACGGAAACAGCGCATGCTGCGCTGGGCGGGTTTTCCACTATTCTCGGATTTTTTCTGAACAACGAGGCCTACGCCGGGGTGTACCAGCGCGAGCAGGAGTACGCGCGCACCCGCGCCTATGTCGACTATGGCTTTCACTTCAGCGCAGCCAGCGAGATGCACCTTGCCGAGATGCAAAGCTACGTTCGCGACTATGGCGTCACCTCGTTCAAGTATTTCATGAACTTCAAGGGCGAAGAGGGGCGTTACATGGGGCTGGACGGCACCGATGACGGCTATTTTTACGCGTTGTTGCAGGAAGCGGCCCGAATCGGCGGCCTCACGATTGTGTGCCACACGGAAAATATCGAGATCGTCAACCGCCTGCGCAACGCGCAGATGGCCGCCGGCATCACCAACCTAAAACAGTGGGAGGCGGTTAAGCCGCCCATCACTGAGGCGGACAACGCCATTAAGGCGATGTTTTTTGCCGAAAAGCTCGGTGCCACGATCTACATCCCGCATATGAGTTCGCGCATGGGCCTTGACGAGGTACGGCGCTGGCGCAAGCGCTACGATCGGGTGTTTGTCGAGACCTGCCCGCATTACCTCACCCACACCAGCGACATGGATATCGGTTCTATGGGCAAGGCCAATCCCCCGTTTCGCGGCAAGGACGATCAGGACGCGTTGTGGGAAGGACTCGCCGACGGCGCGGTCGACACCGTTGCCTCCGACCACGTACCGCGCAAGCGTGCAACCAAGGAAAAAAGCTTTTGGCTGGCCTCGCAGGGTTTTCCGGGCACCGCCACCATCCTGCCGGTGTTGCTGCACGAGGGCTATCACAAGCGCGGTCTTTCGCTGCAGCGCATTTGCGCGCTGACCTCCGCAGGTCCGGCGAAGATATTCGGCATTGCCGATCGCAAGGGGGGGCTAGGCGTTGGTGCCGACGCCGACCTGACACTGGTCGACCTCAATCTTGAGCGCAAGGTTGTCGCCGCGGAGCTGGGTTCCTATTCAGATTACAGCCTGTATGAGGGCTGGACCTTCAAAGGTTGGGCTGTACAAACCATCGTGCGCGGCGAGACGGTGATGCGCGACGGCAAGTTGGTGGGGGGCGCCGGCCACGGCATTTATCTGCGGCGGGACCATCCCGCATGACCGTTTTTTTGCCCTTGATTGCCGCAATGCCTTTTGCAACACGGCCATACCCGCTGTTTTTTTAATTCGTTTTTTGTTATTTTTCAGGGAGACTGAGATGAAGATCCAACCTGTACGCGTAGCAAAATTAATGCTGGCCAGCGCCATCAGCAGCCTGTTTATCGCCGTCGGTGCGGTCGGTGCCGCTGAAAAATGGAATATGGCGACGCCTTACTCCGATGTCGAGTTCCAGACGCGCAATGTCCGATTGTTCGCCGAGGATGTCAAGAAGGCCACCAATGGCGAGCTCGATATCACGGTGCATTCGGCCGGCGCGCTGATTCCCGGGCCGAATATCAAGCGGGGCGTGCAGTCCGGTCAGGTGCAGGCGGGTGAGATTCACCTGTCGAACCTTGGCTCCGAAGACCGTATTTTTGAGATCGACGCGGTGCCTTTTCTCATCGGAAACTATGACGATGCGATGAAGCTGTGGAAGGCGTCGCGCCCGTACCTTGAGGCCCGCCTGAAAAAGCAGGGGGTTCGCATCCTCTACGCGGTGCCATGGCCGTTCCAGGGTTTTTTCGTCAAAAAAGAAGTCAATTCGTTGGTTGATGTCAAAGGCCTCAAGCAGCGTTCCTACAACACCATGACGACTAAACTCGCCACGATGATGGGGACAGTGCCAACGACGGTGCAGGCGGGTGAAATTCCGCAGGCCTTTGCCACCGGCATCATCCAGATGGTCAATACCTCGGCCACCACCGGCGTCACATCCAAGGCGTGGGAATTCTCCGACCGTTTTTATGATGCCAATGCCTGGGCGTCAAAGAACGTGGTGTTCGTCAACGAGGAGGCCTTTTCGAAGCTTCCGGCGGCCTCGCAAAAAGCGGTGCTTGACGCGGCTGCCCGCGCCGAAACACGCGGCTGGGATCTGAGCAAGCAGGCCAACACCGACGCCCCCAAGGCGCTGGCGCAAAATGGCATGAAAATCATCGTACCTAGCCCTGCATTGCAAAAGGAATTGCGCGCCATCGGCACGACCCTCACCGATGAATGGATCGCCGCCACCGGCGCCGATGGCAAGGCCTTGATCGAGGCGTATCGCAAGTAAGCGTGTCGATGCCAATGCAAAGGAGGCGAGCATGAACCCGTGGGACGATGTCATCAGCAGCGAAGAGCGGCGCGCCTACGGGGCGGCCGGGTTCGGCCGTCCCGGCGGTCTTGGCAGCCGTCCGGCGCTGCTGATCATTGATGTGCAATATCGCACCGTGGGAACGGTGCGGGCGCCATTCTGGGAGGCGGTCAAGGAATTCCCCACTTCCTGTGGTGATGTCGGTTGGGCGGCGGTGGATGCCATCGCGCCTTTGCTGGCACTGTTTCGCGCCAAGGGTTGGCCGGTGATGTATCCGCATGTCGCGCCCAAGGTGGCGTTGCAGGGTGGGCGATTGGCCGAGAAGGTGCCCGCCATCATGACCATCCCGGCCAAGGGTTATGAGTTTGTCGCCGAACTCGCACCCCGGGAAGGGGATGTGTTGATTCCGAAAAACCATCCGAGCGCTTTTTTTGCAACAGCCATGGCTAGCCATCTGATAGATAAGCAGGTCGACACCGTGGTGGTGGCCGGTTGCACCACCAGCGGCTGCGTGCGCGGCACCGTGGTTGATGCGTTTTCACTCAACTTCAGGGTCGCCGTGCCACACGAGTGCGTGTATGACCGCAGCATCACCTCCCATAAGGTGAACCTGTTTGATATGGGGCAGAAGTATGCCGATGTACTGCCCACGGCTGAGTTGATAAAACGGCTGGACGCAGTGCCGGCGCGAGGCGCCGTTTAGCGCCGGCATGTACGGCAAGATCTTGCTGCCCGAATGTTTCCCTCCTAGGAGTAGCCATGCAAAACGAGCCTGTTCAGCCCGAACTGCAATTTTTCGCCGACCCGGCCATCGACCGGCTTCTTGGCGTGGTATTCAACCTGGCAGGCGAAGTGCAGGTGTTGCGTGACCGCCTGCAAATCCTTGAGGCGGTGCTCGAGCAGCAACAAAGCATCGCGCCTGGCGCCTTGAACGCATTCAAGCCTTCAGGCGAATTGCAACGGAGCCTTGACGCTGATCGCCGTACCTATGTAAAGCATTTGTTCGATCCCATGCTTGGGCTTGCCGCGTCGCGCAGCATAACCGAGGTGTCTGGTGACAACTGAGCGCGGTTACGCCGCGAATCACGCGTTTCTGGTTGAGGCGCGCAAGTACTGGATGTCCGACGTGTACGGTGCGCTGCGCAATGAATACGGCGTGCTCAAGGGCGGCCGAGACGTGACTTCGCCTGAAAAGGTTGCGGAAATTCTTGAGGGCAACGCGACCTATGCGTTTTATGCCTGGATGGAGCGGCATATCCAGAAGCAGCGTTACGCCGGACGCTGGGGCTTTGTCGGGAAACTGGCACCGCTGCCGGAACAAAAAGCCGCCCGGGACAATCTGAGGCTTGATCCTGCCGTGGTGATTCCGGGGTATTACAGTCGCGTTGACACCCATCAGCATCCGGGCAATCTGACCGGTGCGGACAATGCTGGCGTGGTTTACAAGGCTAGCGCTCAGGGCACACAGCCGGGCGCAACTGCAGGCTATGAATTGCATGAGCGCTTTGCCAGCCTGGTCGAAGGCTACGGAACATTCCGGGCGATCCTCGACATGGGCTGCGGCTTTGGCAAGAGCGCACTGCCCATCGCCAGGCGCACCCCGGGCGGACGGGTTGTGGGCATCGACTTGTCGGTGCCCTGTCTGGAAGTGGCTGCGGTTGAAGCAAGCGCGGCCGGCCTGGGCAACCTCAGCTACGAGCAGGCGGATCTGCGCCATAGCGGTCATGGCGCGGGGGAGTTTGACCTGGTGACCTCGACCATGGTGCTGCATGAACTGGATGTGCCGGCGCTGCGCCAGATGCTGCGCGAAAGCCATCGCGTGCTGGCGCCTGGCGGAACCGCGATTCACCTGGATTTCCAGGTCGAGGACCCGTTCCTCACCTTTTTGTACCACGGGCACAGCCTGCGCAACAACGAGCCCTACATGCCGGCGATCAATGCGCTCGACATGGAGGCCGAACTCAAGGCCGCAGGCTTTACCGATGTGGAAATCCGTCCCTTCGAGGAGACGGCGGGGGCCACCGCGCCGGACTGGCCGAAATGGCGCTTTCCGTGGGCCACGTTTGTGGCGCGCAAATCCGCCGGCTGACCGGGCGCGGGCCGGGAATATGACTGGAAAGCCCCGCCGGTAAAGGGTTTCCAGCCACTCATGGGCTCCAGACCC
>CAMDRY010000213.1 GCA_945906975.1 Bordetella parapertussis
GCGCGATCGCGAGCGCTATGGCGTGGTTATTCGCGAGGCTAATATTCGCATTGAGTGAGCAGGGGGCATGCCGATGCCTGGTTGATAGCCCACTATGGGGATGGTAAATAGCCAGGAAGGTATGACTACAAGTCATGAGTAAGTGCCCGTAGGATCGAAAATTTCCGCTTTTAGGTTCAAATCGAAACCAGAAAAAAGATTCAATAGGTTTTACCGCTTCTTTTTCTGTCATTGGACTGCCGGTTCAATGGGCGTGGATACAAGAAATCTATTCAAATTTCAATTTGACGATGCGAGCCAGTCCTTCTCCCGCAACGCGGCTTGACTTTGCCGGCACCGCCATATCCTCCGGAGCTCCGCATGCGGGTGTTACCGACAATGGCGATGACACAGATTCAACCGGTCTTTGCAGATTTTACGAAGGCGAAAAATGCTTCGGGTAACTGCCTCTAGAGATTCCTATTTGTTGACCATACGGTGTTAATTGATCATCAACCACCCGCCGGCCCGCGCTGCGCGGCACTCATTCCCTGAAAATCAACGCCCGCGCGCTCCGGCAGCTGAATGCCGCGTGCCGGCTCGGTGTAGGGGCCGAGGCCGCTGCGGATCGGCACCACCACCACGCGGTCCATGCCCTCGGGCTTTTTCCCTTCAATCGCGTCTTTCAACCAGTCCGCCAGCATGCCAAAGAAGGCGGTACCGCCGAAATTCGGCACGCCAATGGGGTTGTGAAAGCCGTTCTCCACCACCCACAGCTCCTTCGCCCCCGGTACCTTGCGGTAGATCTCCACCACGTCGCGCAATGGGCCGATGTCGTCGTATTCCCCGGCGCAGAACAAGGACGGGCAGCGCACGCCCTCCACGAAGGCGTCCACCACCAGCCGCGAGGCAAAGGCGTCGAATGCATCCTCATCGTGAATATTCGTCATGTACATGCCGATCTGCTTGGAACGCGGTGAAGCGGTTTCGAACAGGGCGCGCTTGGGACCGTAGGTTGCGGCGGCAGTGCCGATGGCTTTGACGCGCGCGTCGCGCGCGGCGAGAGCCATTGCCCAGTGCGAACCGAAAGAATAGCCCGAGGCCACCAGCTTCGAGGCATCCACCTCGGGTCGGCCGCACAACCAATCGAGCGCGGCCTGCGCCGCGCGGGGATAGTTGTCTTCAGTCAGCCACAACCGGCGCAGATTGCTCGTTCCCTGCCCGGGACCGTCGATCTGCAGGCAATGAAAGCCTCGCATCACAAACGGGTGATGCAGCGGATGCAGGCGCGATTCCTTGGTCTGATCCATGCCGGGCAGGTGCAGCACCGCCGGCGCCGGCGCGCCGCCACAGACGCGGTGGAACACGCCCTGGATGTAGTTGCCTTCGAATGGAATCTCCACCCGTTCGATCGGATGGTCGGCGTGTGGCATCAGACCTTCGTAACACTCGAGCATCTTCGCGTGCAGGTAGATTTTCTCTTGATTGCCGTCCTCGAATATCGAGTGTTGCGCCTCGCGGTAAATATCGCAGGCGTTCCAGAAAAGCTCCGCCGCGGTGAGCCCGTGCCCGCGCGCGGCCGCCTCGCGCGCCATGGCCTCGATGTGGCGGGCCTGCTTCTCCAGCACCCGCGGAATCATTTCGTAGCTCCTCACTTCGGCGGGCAGCTGGCGCGCATCCTGGCCAAAGCTCACCACCCTGCCGGTGGCCTTGACCAGATAGTCGAGAATCCATTGCTGGTTGTCGCGGCGGCGTTCAAGTTTCATGCTCATTGCTTTCTCCTAGTCGAGCTTCACACCGACAGCGCGAATGATCTTTCCGTACATCGCGTGTTGAGCCTGCAGCAACGCCGCCATCTCCTCGGGGGAACTGATGAAGGGTTCCACTCCTATGCCCTCGAGTTTTTGCGCCGTCGCCGGCTCGGCCAGCACCCTGTTCACTTCCATGTTGAGCCGAGTGATGATCGCTCGCGGCGTTGCGGCGGGCGCGTACACCCCGGCCCAGGGATTGATGCCCGCACCCGGGTAAAACTCGCCCAGCGCCGGCAGGTCGAAGGCGGATGTGCGCCTCTCGCCTGACACCGCCAGGGCACGCAACTTGCCCGACTTCACCTGAGTGAGGATCGACGCGCCGGCGAACAGCACAGCCACCTCTCCGGAGACCGCGGCCGTTGTCGCGGGCGCGTCGCCCTTGTAGGGAACATGCATGAGTTCAACGCCTGCGCGCGACTTGAGTATCTCCATGATCAACTGGTGCTGGCTGCCGTTGCCGCCGGAAGCATACGAAAGAGGCGGGTTGGCCTTGCGCGCGAACTCGACGAACTCGGGCAGCGTTTTTACGGGCAGCGAAGCGTTGACCGCCATGATGAAGTGGCTGCGAAACACGGTTGCCACGGCGGTGAGATCCTTCAGCGGATTCACCGGCATGCGCGGATAAAGGTGTGGGTTGATTGCCGCCATGCCCTCGGGCCCGAGCATCAGCGTGTAGCCGTCGGGCGCGGCTCGCGCGGCGGCCTCGGTAGCGATGACGCCGTTTGAGCCCGCGCGATTCTCGATCACCACCGGCTGCAGCAGGAGTTCGGAGAGCCGCTGGCCCACCACCCTCGCCACCACGTCCGGGCCACCTCCGGGCGGAATGGGCACCAGCATCCGTATCGCCTGTGCGGGGTACTGGGCCGAGGCCGACACAGCGTGGATGCATCCGGCGAACAGCGGAAAAAGCAGGGAAGGGTGCAATGACCTCATCAGAAATCCTCCTGGGAACGCAAATTTCGCGACAGCCATTCAATCACAAGTTGTTGCAGCCCCGCGTCACCGGAGGCGAAATGGTCGGCACCATCGAACAGCTGCAACTCGCAGCCGGGCCCGGCCGCCGCGGCCAGATGCTCGGACTCCGACGCCGGCACCACCTTGTCGCCGCGCGGATGGGTGAGCAGCAGGGGCCTGGGCGCGATCCGGCCAGCCACCCGCTCGGGGCTGAAAGCGAGCATGCTGAGTGCCGTCTCGTAATGAAATTGCATGTGCGCCCCCGGTGAAAGGCCAACATGGTTTGCCGCGGGGATGGCGACGATGTCGAAGCGGTCGATACTCGCCGCCTTGCCCGTGCTGCGATGTTCTTCCCTGGCCGCCTCCAGCCTTGCGAGAAACGCGCGCCAGCTTCCTTCCCCGGGATACTGAAACCGGAAGCGCCGCTCGCCATCACCAATGGCACCATTGGCGACACATGCCCGGATGCGTGCATCCTCCGCCGTGGCCTGGATCGCCACCGAACCGCCCAGACTGCCGCCGATCACCGCGATGCGATCCGCGTCCACTTCGGGCAGAGAGGCGAGATGGGAAACCGCGTTGCGCAGGTCTTCGACTTCCTCCTCGCAGATTACGCGGCCCGGTTCACCCTCGCTCTTTCCACAGCCGCGAAAATCAAATCGCAGTGTTACATGGCCCGCGCCAGCCAGCGCGCTCGCGAATGCCGCCCGGTCCGCTCCACGGGAGTTGCCGCCAAATCCATGGCAGACCACGACCGCCGGGGCCGGCCCCGCGATTCGCTCAGGCAGGTGCAGCGTCCCGGACAAACGTAATCCGGCGGATATAAACGAGGCTTCGCATTCCATGGGTCACCAGGAAATAAAATTTTAGGTGCCCCAGATCGCAACATTGTGAGTCCGGGCAGGCTTTCCATCACCGTTGCACATCCGGCAGCGATTTCAACCGGCAAAACACCTCCGCATATTCTACCTTTCCGGACTTCGCCGTTTTCCCAGTAAACCCAGGATCGGGCATCGGCAAACGCAGGATTTAAACATAATCGATGATGTGCGCGATTATGAAACCCTGAATCACAAGATGGCAGAGCATTCCATCCGCTCATGCCTCCTGCGTGCCGAGTCGGGTACAGGACGGCAACTTGATAGCGTTGGCACTGACCACCGCGCAACGCTCAGTCTTGGCACCGGGCTTCCAGACCCTGGCCGAGGCAGGAATTGCGGGCGTGGATGTGCCAAGCGGGCAGGGCTTGTTGCTGCCGGTGGGAACACCGCGCGAGATCGTGATGAGAGTCAACAGTATGGTGAACCAGGCATTGAACAGCGATGAAGTGAGAAAGGGTTTCATTGCCCGCGGCTTCACGCCGGCGCCGGCCACGCCCGAGGCGTTTGCTGCATTTCTGGTGGCGGAAATGCAGAAATACTCGGAGTTGATCAAGCGGCTGAATGTGACTCTGGAGTAAGGCCCTTGGCCGATTGCGGAATCATCGCCGGGTACGATCAATTGATTTAGCTGCCGGACGAAAGCCGATAGCCTGAGACAGCGCCGCAGCGTGCTTCGCGAGGATGCGCGCGTCCTTGCTGCGGGGATTGTCGCTGAATTCACCAATGAAACCGATGGCTGTCAGCGCGCCGGCGAGCAATCCACCTGGGCCGAAAACCGGCGCGGCAAGCGCAGCCACGTTGGGTGTGCGCGTGTTGGATTCGTGGGCGACGCCATCTTTGCGGGTTCTTACCTTTATCTCGGCGAATCGGTTTGCGCTTATTCCTGGGCCTTCCTTGGCGGCCGCCAGCACCGGCGCAACCAGGTCTTCATGCATCCAGGCAAGGAACACGTCGGCGGTGGCCGATCCCCACAGCGGAAGCACGGTGCCCATTCGCTGGTGGACCGACAAGGGTCGCAGACCCTGCTCGGAATGAACCACCAACGGTCCCCGATTTCCCCAAAGGGAGAAAAATCCGGTGTGTCCGGTTTCGTCACGCAGATTGCGCACAGTCTGGGCGGCCAGCGTGCCGATATCCGTTTTTGCAAGCGCCGCCAAACCTATCTGCAAGGAATAGCTGCCCAGGCTGTACTGGTTTGTCGCGGGATCCTGGCTCACCAGGCCCGTGCGCACCAGGCTGACCAGATAGTGGTGGGTTTTGCTGAGCAGAAAGCCCGCTGATCGCGAAATCTGGGTAAGGGTCAGCGATCCCGGCGCCTGCTCGATGATTCGCAGCAACGCAATGGCCGTTTCAACGGATCCGATTCCTTTTTGCATATTGAGCCTTGCGGGGTGCGTCCGTTCCTGATGGCGTAATTTGACCATATTAAAGCAATTGCAAATTGGTCAAAGTAACTCCTACGATCCGGCTCTTTGAGGAGGCACTACCCATGGAACCGCAATTGACCTCCACTACGGTGGCCGGGGCACGCATTGAATTGATCCGATGCGGCAAAGGTCGCCCCATACTGTTCCTTCATCCGCATATCGGCCTGGAACAGGCGCAACCGTTTATCAAACTGTTGGCCGCCGACGCGGAGGTGCTCGCCCCTTCCCATCCGGGATATGGGGAAAGCGAACGGCCCAAGGGCGTTACCTCCATAGACGATATTGCCTACCTGTATCTGGAGATGCTGAGTGACCTTGATTTGCACGATGTCATGCTTGTGGGTTCTTCTTTGGGGGCCTGGATCGCGCTTGAAATGGCGGTCAAGTCCCCCGAGCGGATCTCCCGGATGGTGCTGGTTGATCCGGTCGGCGTCAAATTCAGCGCTCGCGACAAGCTCGACATCGCCGACCTGTACGCCATTCCTGATAAAAAATTCGTCGAACTGGCCTACCACGACCCCAAGCTCGCGATTCGAGACTATGCCGCGATGTCGGAGGAGCAACTGATCGTGGTCGCGCGCAACAGCGAGTCGACCGCACGATACGCCTGGAGTCCCTACATGTATGACCCCCGGTTGCGCCACTTGTTGTACCGCCTCCACGTGCCGACGCTGATACTGTGGGGCGCGAGCGACCAATTTGCACCGCTTGCCAATGGAAAGAACTATGTCGAGGCGATAGAGGGGGCAAAATTCATGGAAATTGCCAACGCCGGGCACTTCCCCCACATCGAACAACCGGAAGCAACCGCCGCCGCGATATCTGCATTTATTCAATCCCGGTCCGTGGCCGGGAAGCAAAAGGAGGTCGCATGAGAGTCTTTCACTTCAGCGAACAACCCTATCCGCCGGCCTGGTTGCCGGAGTTGAAGTCGTTGCGCGTCGACCTGCCCAGCAAGTTCATGGACCCGAAGGT
>CAMDRY010000214.1 GCA_945906975.1 Bordetella parapertussis
ACGACCGGGGCGCACTACATGCTTGGTATGGCGCTCTCGGCATGCGGCGACACGCGTGCCGCAATCGCTTCGCACGAGTGCGCGCTTGCTCAGGGGCATGAGGGAGCGGCGCTTGAACTGACCAAGCTTTGGTTCGAAATGGCATGGGAGGTGCAGGCGACAGACGTCTACCGGTTAGCGCAACCGGGAAGCACACGGCTTCTGTGCGTGAGGGAGACCTCCCTGCCGCGCTGGTGCGCAGCCCACGAGGTGGCGCTCACACGCCTGGGTGACGTGCAGGTGCAGCCCTTTGATATAAGGCCGCCGACCCTGCCGGAGGCCTTCGCCAGCGCTTGGCGCAAGGGGAAAGCGGTGGTGCCTTTCGCCTACCTGGCCGCGGTGCACGATGCCGAGGTTTTGCGTCCGGGTTTTGCCGTGCTGACCGGGCGCCGCGAGCTCATTTTGGAGGGTGTTGTAAGCCAGTACCTTCACTATCCTTATCGCGATGGTCCGGTGCGATTCAATGCGGATGACGGGCGCATGCTGCTCGAGCTTGACGGCGAACCAGGCGATCATGCCGCAAGTGCATTTTTACTGGGAGCGGGCGGGGATCGGTATGGCTGGCTTTACGAAACGCTGGCCCGGCTTTGGTTTGTCGAGCAGGATGCGCAGTTGCGCGGCATGCCCCTGGTGGTGGCTGCTGAGTTGGGGGCGGAAGAGCTCGAGATGCTGGGTGAGGCTTATGGTGGAGAGCCGCAGTTGATCAACATCGCGCCGGGAAAAAGCCTGCGGGTGGATACGCTTGTGGTGTCGTCACTACTTGCTCTCGCGCACAACGTCTCGCCCGTGGCGGTACAGTTTTTGCGGAGGAAATTCGCCAGCAAGGACCGGGCGGCAGGCCCGGGGCGAAAATTTTTTCTGTCGCGGCGGGCGTGCACATCCCGGCATATTGCCAATGAGGACGCGCTCAAGCCGCTCCTGGAGGCGAATGGCTTTGAACTGGTGGACGCGGCGGGCATGGTGTGGCGGGAGCGTCTTGCCTTGTTCGAGCGGGCTGATGTGATCGTCGGCCTCGATGATGACACGATGGCCGATTTATTTATCGTGCGCCAAGGCGCGCGGGTCGGGGTCATCGCAACAGATGGCTTGCAAAACTCCAGGGCGTGGCTGGTATCAGCCCAGTTAGGGCATCGCTTTTGTTACCTGCAGGGACGGCCGTTGTTTGAATCAAACGCGCAGCTTGACCAGTGCGATGTGGAACTGGATCCAGCGCTGTTAAAGCGGTTTTTCTCCGCGCTTTGAGCGCGATCTGTCCGGCGTGACGCTGTGGCAAGCCTGCTAGATCGAGGGACTACTCGTAGCGCAGCGCTTCAATGGGAGAAAGGCGCGCCGCTTTGCGTGCCGGATAAAAACCGAAAAACACGCCGATCGCCGCAGAAAATCCCACTGCCAGGAAGATCGATTCAACCTGCATTTCGGTGCGCCATCCGGCCAGGTGGCCCACGGCGATCGAACCGGCAACGCCGGCGAGGGTGCCAAGCAGTCCTCCTATCAGGGCGAGGGTCACCGCTTCGACCAGAAACTGGGTGAGGATGTCACGCCCGCGCGCGCCGACGGCCATGCGCAGTCCGATTTCGCGTGTCCGCTCCGTGACCGATACCAGCATGATGTTCATGATGCCGATGCCGCCCACCAGCAGGGAAACCGAAGCGACTGCCGCGAGCAGTATGGTGAGAATTTTGCTGGAGGCCTCCTGCGCCTGGAGAATTTCGGTCAGGTTGCGGATGGTGAAGTCATCGTCCGCACCGGCTTGCAGTTTGTGCCGCTGCCTTAATAATTCGCGAATGCGTTCTTCGGCCTGTTTCATGTCCTGGCCGTCGCGAACCTTTACCGTCACCAGTCCGACGCGGCGCAGCTTACCCTGCGGCGCACCGAACAGGCGGTTGCGGGCGGTGGAAAGCGGCACCATGACCACGTCATCCTGATCCTGCCCTATCATGCTTTGCCCCTTGCGGTCGAGCACGCCGATGATGGTAAAGGGCACGCTGCGGATGCGCACCTGCTGGTCGACCGGATCGGCATCACCGAACAGCTGCTTTGCGGTGGACAAGCCGATGATGGCGACCTTGCCCGCACCGGCCAGTTCGGCCGGCTCAAAGCCGCGTCCGGAAACGATGGGCCAATCGCGCGCCTCGAAATATTCCGGCGTCACGCCCTGGATGCTGGTCGACCAATTGTTGTTGCCGGCGATCATCTGGCCGGTTCCGCGTTGCGATGGTGCTGCCGCCTGGATTGACGGAATCTCTCGCATCATCGCCCAGGCGTCATCTTCGGTCAGACCCTGCGCCGCGCCTGCGCCCAAGCGGACGCCGCCGGCGGTGGTTGAGCCGGGAATGACAATCATCAGGTTCGAACCGAGGCTGCGGATCTGCTCCTCGACCCGTGCCTGGGCGCCACCGCCGACGGCGATCATGGTGATGACCGCCCCGACGCCGATGATGATGCCGAGCATGGTCAGGCCGGAGCGCAGCTTGTTCACCCGCAGGGCGCGCAGCGCGATACGCAGGGTGGCGGCGATGTCCATTCAGGCCGCGGCCATTGTTGCGGGGCGCGCTTCATGCAGCAGCACCAGCGCGTTTTTGGGGGATTGCTCGCGATCTTCGACCACCCGTCCGTCGCGAAAAAAGATAACGCGGCGCGCGAACGCCGCCATGTCCTGTTCGTGCGTCACCAGTACTACTGTCATGCCGCCACGATTGAGTTGCTGCAGCAGCACCATGACCTCCAAGCTGGTCTGGGTGTCGAGGGCGCCGGTGGGTTCGTCGGCGAGGATCAGCACCGGGTTATTGACCAGTGCGCGCGCGATCGCCACGCGTTGTTGCTGCCCGCCTGACAGTTGCGCCGGATGATGGTGCATGCGATCGGCAAGGCCCACTTCACTGAGCCGGCGGATCGCGCGCTCATGACGTTCGGTGGCCGGCACGCCGCCGTAAAGAAGAGGCAACTCGACATTGTCCTGCGCGGAGGTGCGTGGCAGCAGGTTGAACTGTTGAAAGACAAAGCCGATGCGTTGGTTGCGAATCGCCGCGAGCGCATCGTTGCCAAGGCCTGAAACTTTTTCGCCGGCGAGGAAATATTCGCCCGAGCTTGGCAGGTCAAGGCAGCCGAGCAGGTTCATGAAGGTGGATTTCCCCGAGCCCGAAGGGCCCATCACCGCGACAAAATCGCCAACGGCGATGTCCACCGAGACGCCGCGCAAGGCGGCGACGGTCTGGTCCCCGACCCGGTATTCCTTGGTCAGCGTAAGGGTGCGAATGAGCGCTTCAGGCATGGGGCTCGATCAAGGTCATTTTCCCGCATGCGTGCGTTGCGATTGGCCTGAAACCCGCGCCAGACGGGCGTTTCCAGGCGATGGCATGGGGGTGTTCAAGGCTAGAACATCATGCGCGGCCCGCGCGGCGCAGTCGACGACGAAGACGAAGTGCCCGTGGTTTGCGTGCCGATGATGATCTGCTCGCCCTCCTTGATTTCACCGGTGACCACCTCAGTCATGCTGCCGTCGGAAAGTCCAAGTTGCAGTGTGACGGCGCTGGGTTTGCCATCGGCTCCGGGCACGAAGACGCGGCCGCGTGCACCGGAGCGGCCGGTTTGTTCGGCGGCAATCTCCTCGTAGCGCGGCTTTTGTTCGGGTTTGAGTATCTCGGTGATCCGCACGCGCACTTCGGCGCGGTTGCGTTCAAAGGCGCGGGATCTGTCCGCTTCGGGCAACTCCCGGGCCGCGGCCATTTTCTGGCGTAAATCGGCAAATATGGTTTCAAGTTTTGATTGCTGGTCGGCATCGAGCTTGAGTTCTGTGACAAGTCTCTGGCGCATCGCCTGCGCGGCGCCACCCGGGCCAGCTGTGGCGGCTGCAGGGCTTGCGCCTGGCGCGGAAGGGGCCGGCGTACCGGCGCCACCGCCGCCCGCAGATGCCTGGTCGGGGAGTCCGGCCGGCCGGTAGCGCAGCGCGGCGTTGGGAACCTTGAGGACGCTGGCGCGCTCGTCGGTGACGATGCGCACGTTGGCGGTCATGCCAGGCAGCAAGAGTTGGTCCGGGTTAGAGGTGCCGACAACCACGGTGTAGGTGACCACGTTCTGAACCACCAGCGCCGCTTTGCGGACCTGTTTCACCTCGCCGCCGAAGCTGCGCCCCGGAAACGCGTCGACGGTGAAGCTCGCTTTTTGCCCGACACGGATACGCCCGACATCGGCTTCGTCGATCGAGGCGCCCACCTCCATCTCGGTGAGGTTTTTCGCGATGATGAACAGCTCCGGCGCCTGCAGGCTGGCGGCGACGGTTTGCCCCGCATCGACGCTGCGCTTGATGACAATGCCGTTGACGGGGGAGCGGATCATGGTGCGGTGGAGATTTACCCTTGCCTGCGACAGTTGTGCTTCGCGCTGTTTGACCACGGCCTCGCCGTTTTTGGACTGCGCCTCGGCCACGACCAACTGCGCGCGGGCGCTCTTGACCTGCTCTTGCGCGCTGTTGTACAGCGTCATCGCCTTGTCACGATCGGAAGCCGAGACGAAATTCTTTTCAAACAGCATAAGTTTGCGCTCGAGGTCGCGCTTGGCGTCGGCAAGATTGACCTCCTCCTTTGACAGTGCCGCGCGCTGCGCGCCAATCGCCGCCATTTGCGTCAGCACCGTGGCCCGGCCCGCCTCAAGGTCTGCCGTCGCCTGGCGCACCTGCAACTCGAAGGCCTCCGGGTCGATGCGTGCGATGACCTGGTCCTTTTTGACCGCCGAATTGAAGTCAACGTACAGTTCTTTTATCTGCCCTGACACTTGGGAGCCCACTTGCACGGAGGTGACCGGATTGAGCGTGCCGGTGGCGGCCACCGCGGCGACGATGGGGCCGCGTTCCGTTTTGGCGAAACGAAACTCTGACGGGGCTTGGCCACGCGTACGTAAATAGCCCCAAGCCGCCGCGGCTGCGACGAGGACGAAAACTACCAGCGACAACCCGATGAGGCTGCGTTTTTTCATGTCAGGGGAGTGCTTTGTTCATCGAATGCCATCAGTCTAACCGCCAGACGCGTGGCTGGTGGTAACAAAGTGTGTCCATCGTCCTCCGCGCTTACACCCCGCGCGGCAGATCAATCAGGCCGAAGTGTGCAGAGAATGCCCTGATCCGAACACAGGTAGAGCGGTCTTGGCCTCTTAATGCCGCGTCAATCCCCGCGCCTTTTGTATAGCGTGACATCGTTGGTTTTTTCAGCCATTTGGATGGGGGGCTTGGGTGGCGGGTAACTTACGAAGCCGGTATTTCTTTCGTTTGAAGTAACTGAAGTAACTGAAGTAACTGCCGGATAGCGGACAAAGCGATTGTCATCGGTGCGCAAGGCGGCAGCGGGATAACTGACGAAGTTATTATTTAGGGAGCGCGATTCCTTAGGCGGGTGGCGGGCGACAGGGCCACTGGCAGGGGCGGTGGTACTTGGCTCTGCGTTCCCGAATGGTTTTGCGCCTTGTTCCGTGGGGTAGGTGACAAAATTCGATTCCCCTGCAGCGTCTGAATAAGGCACTTCGCTGGTAAAAACCAAAAGCGCCAGAACAGATGCCCGAAACGTCGCACCAATAATCTTTGCCATAGCATTGCGCTCCTTCGCGGTAGAAGTAATGCAAAGCCAGCGACTGCTGGCCCCTCAGTCGGAAGAATTAGCAAAGCTTGTGCCTGAATATAAAAGGCTCTTATATTCAATTTGTTAGAGTATTTCTGATACTTTTTTGACACTTGGGTTTTTTGACACCCGGGTTTTTTGACATTTGGTAATTCGGTAACTTGCTTTACCCTGTCCTATGTTGGGTCAGGAAGTGGCGTTGCCATTCGCACGATCGCGGTGTAACTGAGTGCGTCTTGGGGCACGAACAGGTCTGCTGTTAATTCGGGCGTGGCTGGGGTTCATTCAAGCGCCGCCGGCAATTTCCTGGCTGGGAGGGCGGCCAGGCTGCATTTAGCCATGGCGTAAGGTCTTCGCGCATTTTGGGCTGAT
>CAMDRY010000215.1 GCA_945906975.1 Bordetella parapertussis
AGTCGTCAGGATTTGTCTTTTTTTGAGTTGTCGTTCTCGCCCGCGGCACCCGGCTGCGGAAACCCCGGAAAGGGAAAACCGGAGAATATGCCTTTGGTCTGGGTCTGCAGCTGCTCCTGCATCTGCACGAACATGTTCTTGCTCTGGTCCATGTAGGCCGACATCACGCTGTTCATCGCCGGCCCCTGGAAATTCATGAACTGCGACCACAATTGTTCGTTGACCTTGCTTGGATCGCCGTACAAGACCTTCGACTGGTCGTGGATGCGCTTCTGGATTTCAGTGAAGGCATCGACGTTTTTTTCAAGATAGGAACCCATCATGCCCTGCATGGCGTTGCCGTAAAAGCGAATGAGTTGGGACAGCACTTCGGATGAAAACATCGGCACGCCGCCCGCTTCCTCCTCAAGGATGATTTGCAGCAGGATGGGGCGCGTCAGATCATCGCCCGACTTTGCATCGACCACCTGGAAAGTCTCCTGCTTTAGCACCAGCTCCTTGACATCGGCCAGGGTGATGTAGCTCGAGGTTTTGGTGTCGTAGAGTCGGCGGTTGGGGTATTTCTTTATCAGGCGCAATGAATCGGTCATGGCTTCTCCAGCAAATTTCGGATGGTGATGGCGCGCGAAAAGGATCCGGCTGCCGCCCCGTGTTACTGCATATGCTGCCCGCCATTGATGGCGATGTTGGCTCCGGTGACAAACGCCGCCTCCTCGGAGCACAAGTAAATGATAAGCCCGGCCACCTCTTCCGGCTTGCCAAGACGTCCGACCGGGATTTGCGGAATGATCTTCGTGTCGAGGATTTCCTTTGGTATGGCGGTGACCATCTTGGTGCCGATATAGCCCGGCGAAATGGTATTGACGGTGACACCCTTCTTCGCCACTTCAAGCGCCAGCGCCTTGGTGAACCCGTGCATGCCCGACTTGGCGGCCGAATAGTTGGTCTGGCCGAACGCCCCCTTGGAGCCGTTGACCGAGGACACATTGATGACCCGCCCCCAGCCGCGGTCGACCATGCCGTCGCAAACCGGCTTGGTCATGTTGAACACGCTGTCGAGATTCGTGTGCATGACGACGTCCCAGTCAACCTTGCCCATTTTCTTGAACGTCATGTCGCGGGTGATGCCGGCGTTATTGACCAGAATATCGACCGGACCGACATCGGCATGAATTTTCGCCACGGCCTGCTGGCACGAATCGAAGTCGGCAACATCCACCGCGCAGGCGTGAAAACTGTAGCCACGCGCCTTCATGTCCGACAGCCACTGGGTCGCCCCCTTGTTGCCGGGCGAATGGGTAACGACCACCTTGTATCCGGCATCGGCCATCTTGGTGCTGATTGACTCACCCAACCCCCCCATACCGCCGGTAACCACCGCGACGCGCTGTGCCATTTTCTCTTCTCCGGGACGAATGTTTGAACCGTTGTTGAAAGTGTTATCGATTATGTCACCAAATCGAAGCCCGTCAATAAAGCCCGGATCGACCGCCGCGACCCGGCGCTACTCCATGTGAAGGCCGCCATTGATGGAGATATTTGCGCCTGTCACGTAGGCCGCCTCGTCCGACACCAGGTAGGCAATCAGGCCGGCGATTTCCGCCGGCTGGGCGAGCCGTCCCATCGGAATCTGTGCGACGATCTGGTCGCGCACCTCCTGCCGTATCGCCATGACCATGTCGGTGGCGACATAGCCCGGGGAGATGGTGTTGACGGTGACACCGCGCCTGACCACTTCCTGGGCCAGTGCCTTGGAAAAACCATGCATGCCCGCCTTGGCGGCCGAGTAGTTCGTCTGTCCGAACTGGCCCTTGAGTGCATTCACCGATGAGATGTTGATGATGCGACCCCAGCCCCGGTCGGTCATGCCCTCCACCACCTGCCGCGTGACGTTAAACACCGAGTTGAGGTTGGTGTTGATCACGGCATACCAGTCGCTAGGCGACATGCGTTTGAACACACCATCGCGTGTGATACCGGCGTTGTTGACGAGGATATCGACAGGGCCGATGGTCGCCCCGACCTTGTAGATCATTTCGGCACAGGAATCGAAATCCTCGACATTGCCTTCGGCCGCGTGCACCTGCAGCCCCTCGGTGCGCATCATCTGCAGCCAGGCGTCCTTGCGTTCGTAATCGGGCAGGCAACCGGCGACCACCTTCGCGCCGCTGGCGGCGAGGCGCCGGCAAACAGCGGTGCCTATGCCACCCATGCCGCCGGACACAAACGCGATGCGCTGCCTCACCGGCTTGGGCTGCTCGCCGGCTGTTTTGGCGCCTGCCGCGCTGCCCTCAATGACATCAATGACATCTGTGCTCATGGATTTTTCTCCTGCGCCTGTTTATCAGCGCTCTATGGCGAGTGCCACACCCATGCCGCCACCGATGCACAGTGCGGCAAGGCCTTTTTTGGCATCGCGCCGGATCATCTCGTGAATGAGTGTCACCAGAATGCGGCAGCCCGAAGCGCCGATAGGATGCCCGATCGCGATGGCACCGCCATTGACGTTGATCTTCGCGGTGTCCCAGCCCATCTCTTTATTCACGGCAATGGCCTGCGCAGCGAACGCCTCGTTGATTTCCATCAGGTCGAGGTCCTTGGCGCTCCAACCCGCCTTGGACAGGCACAGCTTGGATGCGGGCACCGGCCCCATGCCCATTATTTTCGGATCGACGCCGGCCGACGCATAGGCCTTGATGCGCGCCAGGGGCTTGAGACCGAGTTCATCGGCTTTTTTTGCCGACATCATGATGACCGCAGCCGCGCCATCGTTGATGCCAGAAGCGTTGCCGGCGGTGACCGAGCCGTTCTTGTCGAAGGCAGGCCGCAAGGCGGCAAGCGACTCGGCGGTGCTGCCGTGCTTGGGGTACTCGTCCGTGTCGAACACCAGGGCAGCGCCCTTTCTTTGCGCAATTTCAAGCGGCAGGATCTCGTCTTTGAACTTGCCGGCCTTTTGCGCCGCCTCGGCCTTTTGCTGGCTCGCCGCCGCAAACGCGTCCTGCTCCTGCCGCGTCACACCGAACTGCGCGGCAACGTTCTCTGCCGTTACACCCATGTGATACTGGTTATAGACGTCCCACAGGCCGTCAACAATCATGGTGTCGATAAGTTTGGCATCGCCCATGCGAAAGCCGTCGCGCGAGCCGGGCATCACATGCGCCGAGGCGCTCATGTTCTCCTGGCCCCCGGCAATGATGATTTCGGCATCGCCGGCCTTGATCGCCTGCGCGGCAAGGTGGGTGGCCTTGAGTCCGGAGCCGCAGACTTTATTGATGGTCATAGCCGGACACATGTGCGGCAAGCCGGCCTTGATCAGCGCCTGGCGCGCGGCATTCTGGCCGACACCGGCGGTCAGCACCTGCCCGAGAATGACTTCGGATATCTGCTCCGGCTTGAGTCCGGTGCGCGCCAGCAGCGCGCGGATAACATGCGCCCCGAGATCGGCCGCGGGGATTTTCGCCAGCGTGCCGCCGAATTTGCCCACCGCCGTCCTGCCTGCCGCAACAATCACTACGTCTGTCATGATGATCTCCGTCCTTTGATGTTCGCGTTTGTTTTCATTGCTGCCAATGCGTCAGATAAATGCTTTTTCCCGGTGCTTCAGGCCCGCTGTTTGACGTAACGCCCGGGCGCCGCTTCGATCGCCTTGTAACGCTTGCCGCCGGGCTTTTTCGGCGCAGCCTTCTCGCCGCCTGCAAATTGTCCCAGCCAGCGGTCCCAATCGGACCACCAGCTTCCCGGCGTCTCGGTCGCCGCATCAAGCCAGGCCCCCGCATCAGCACCGGGCTGCCCGCCCAGCCAGTAACTGCGCCGGTTCTTTTTGGCCGGATTGATCACCCCGGCGATGTGACCACTCGCGCCAAGCACAAAACGCGCGTCGCCCCCCAGCAAAGCAAGGGACCGGTACGCCGTCTGCCACGGAACGATATGGTCCTCTCGCGTTGCAAGTATGTACACGGGCATGTCCACCGCACCAAGATCAACCGCAACGCCGCACATGGAAAGCTTTCCGGGTTGGCGCAGATTGTTTTCAAGATACATATTGCGCACATACCAGCAATACATGGGGCCGGGCAGGTTGGTACTGTCAGAATTCCAGTACAACAGGTCGAAAGCGTCGGGGGTTTTGCCCTTGAGGTAATTGTTCACCACATACGACCAGACCAGGTCGTTGGCGCGCAGCGCCGAAAACACGAACGACAGCTCCTTGCCTGGCAGCACGCCGCCGGCCGCGAGCGCCTGCTCCTTCGCGGCAACGGCCTGTTCATCCACGAACAGCCCGATCTCGCCGGTGTCGGAAAAATCGAGCATGGTGGCAAGCAGCGTCAGGCTTGCGACATCGCGCTCGCCGCGCGCCGACCTGACCGCGAGCGCCGCGGCAAGCAGCGTGCCGCCAACGCAAAATCCCAGCGCATTGACTTCTTTCGCGCCGCTTATCTTGCGCGCCACATCAAGCGCAGTGAGCACGCCTTTTTCGATGTAATCGTCCCACGTCAGCTGCCCGAGTTCCTCGGTAATCTGCCGCCACGAAACCATGAACACCGTCTGCCCCTGCTCCACGGCATGGCGCACGAATGAATTTTCCGGCTGCAGATCGAGAATATAAAACTTGTTGATGCAGGGCGGCACCATCACCAGCGGCCGCAGCGCGACCCTCGCACTGAGCGGCTTGTACTGGATGAGCTGGATGAGTTCGTTTTCGAACACCACGTCGCCCGCGCTGGTGGCGATATTGCGGCCAACCTCGAACACCGATTCGTCGGTCATCGAAATGCGGCCACGCTCGACGTCCTCCACCAGGTTCTTTATGCCCTTGCCCAGCGTCTCGCCATTGGACTGCAGCGCCAGGCTCAAAGCTTCGGGATTGGTCGCGGCGAAGTTGCTTGGCGCCAGCGCATCAATGTACTGCCGCGCGAGAAAGCGCAACTGATCCTTGCTGCGCGCTTCCAGTTCGGCCGTTTCGACCACGCCGCTGAGGAAGTGCGCGTTGATCAGGTAAGCCTGCTTGAGGTAATCGTAATAAGGATTGTCGCGCCATTCAGCGGCGGAAAAACGCCGGTCGGCGCGATCGGGCGAAACCACCGGTGTGTAGGCATGGCCCGCCTCACGCGACAACATGGCCGTCCACAGCACCCGATGCTGCTGCGCAAAGCCAGGCTGCAAAGCGGCGGCGCGCGCAGCCAGCTCCTGGGTGATGCGGGCTTTTTCTGCACCCTCATCGGGCGTGCCGGCGGCGGCCAGCCCCCCGAGCCAATCAAGCCAGGTTTGCAGCCAGGCCTGACCGGCCTGCGGCAACGCATCAGGACTGAAAAAAGATTGTGGAGTCACAGTGGGTGGAGTGCGCTAACTACTTGTGAAGTCAGGCATTATTGCGCCGCAACACCAGCCTGTCAAGGCAACCGGGATACCACTTTTAGTGAAATTTGCGGCCGTTCACACCGCGTAATAGCTACGAAACCAATCGACAAACCGCTGCACGCCTGTATCGATGGGCGTATCGGGCCGAAAACCTACTGCTTTTTCAAGCAATTGCGTATCGGCATAGGTATCGGGCACATCGCCCGCTTGCATCGGTTGCAGGTCGAGAATGGCTTTTTTACCAATCGCTTTTTCAAACGCTTCGATGTAGCGGAGCAAGGGCACCGGCTGGTTGTTGCCGATGTTGTAAAGACGATAAGGCGGCTGTTCGCTTTGCGCTTTGCCTGCGGGCGCGCCCTTGTCCAGTACGGCGATCACGCCGCCGACAATGTCGTCGATGTAGGTGAAATCGCGCGACATCCGACCTTCGTTAAACACCGGGATGGGCTTGCCTTCGAGCACACAGGAGGCGAATTTGAACGGCGACATATCAGGCCGGCCCCAGGGGCCGTAAACGGTAAAAAACCGCAGTCCGGTGCACCCCATACCGTAAAGATGCGCGTAACTGTGCGCCATCAGTTCGTTGGCCCTTTTTGTGGCGGCATAGAGTGAAACCGGGTGATCGACGTTGTCGTCCTCGGCGAAAGGAAGTTTTTT
>CAMDRY010000216.1 GCA_945906975.1 Bordetella parapertussis
GGTTCGCGAGCGTCAAGCCGCGCATGCGGATCGGCTGGAACAAGGCGCTTGCCATCGACTTCTCGCTGGTGGTCCCGGTGCGCTCAGTCGGGTTGCACGCCGGCGGCGCGCAACCAGCGACCGTAGGACTCCATCTGTTCCTTGATGAAGGCGGCGAACTGCTCGGGCGAGGCAGGATTGGCGATGAACGCCTGGCGCTCCAGCGCCGCCAGCACATCCGGGCCCTTGAGCGCGGCGGCGAATTCACGATTGATCCGCTCGACGATGTCGCGCGGCAGGTTGGCCGGCCCGACAAGGCCCATCCAGTTGGAAATGGTGAACTGCGGCAGCCCGGCTTCGTAGATCGTCGGTACGTCCGGCAGCAGCGGCGAGCGGTTGCGCAGCGTCGTCGCCAGCGCGCGCAACTTGCCTTCCTTCACAAAGGCCAGGGCCGCGGTCGGCGGATCCATCATCACCTGCACCCGGTTGCCGACCAGATCGAGCACCGCCGGCGGTGCGCTTTTGTAGGGCACATGCAGCATGTCCAGGCCGAGCATGGTGTTCATCTGCGCGAAGGCCACGATGCCGCTGGCGTTGCCGGTGCCGTAGGCGAGCTTGCCCGGGTTGGCCTTCACGTGGGCCACGAATTCCTGGAAGGTGTTGGCCGGCACGTTGGCGTTGACGTACAGGAACACCGTATAGCGGCCGATGTCGGTGATCGGCGTGAAGTCAGCCACCGGGTTGTAGGGCGGGTTCTTGCGCAAGGCCGGCACCGCGGCCAGCGGGCTGCCGCTGCCGACGCCGAGCGTGTAGCCATCGGGCGCGGCGCGCGCCACCTCGATGGCCGAGATCGCACCGTCGCCGCCCGGTTTCGGATCGATGATGACCTGCTGGCCCAGCGCGGCGGACAGCGGCGTGGCCAGAATGCGCATGATGGCGTCGGTCGAGGAACCCGGCCCAAAGGGAATCACGATACGGACCGGCTTGTTGGGATATTGCGCGCCGGCTCCGGTGGCGAACAGCAGCATTGCCGCTATGGATGCGATGCGTTTGATCATATCTGGGCTCCTTTAAGGGTATCCGTAGGTTTCACGCGCGGCCGCGGCGCTGATCTTGTGGTTCGCCAAGTCGGCGGCAATGGCCTCGCGCGGCCGCGACCGCGGGTCGCCGAAGCCACCGCCGCCCGCGGTCTCCACCACCAGACGGTCGCCCCTGGAAACGGTGGTCACCAGTTTTGAAGCAATCACCTCGATGCGGCCGTCCGCGCGGTGTATCGTAGCCCGCGACATCACGCCGGCGCCGCCGCCGGCCGAGCCGCGCGCGTTGGTGTAATGACGCTCGCCGCGATAGGTCAGGCGGATGTCGTCGGCATGGAACTCATACTCGCGCATCACGCCGAGTCCGCCGCGCTGCCGGCCGGCGCCGCCGGAATCGGTGCGCAGCGCGAAGCGCAGCACCCGCACCGGCGCTTCGATCGCCAGCGCCTCGACCGGCAGGTTCATGCTGTTGGTGCCGTCGGTCTGCAGGCAATCCACGCCATCGCCGTCAGCGCTGCCGCCGGTGCCGGCGGCGACCAGGTCGCTGACGATGAAGCCGCTGCCGTCGGCCTTGCGGCCGCCAAAGGCCAGCATCAGCGAGAGGCCGGCGGATGCCGCCGGCACGCGCTCGGGCACCACATCAGCCAGCGCCCCGATCATGGCACCGCAGATGCGCTTGATGGTGGCGGTGCGCGCGTTAACCGCCGCCGGCGCCTGCGGATTGACGATCGAGCCCGCCGGCAGGTGCAGGGTCACCGGACGGAAGCAGCCGCCGTTGGTCGGAATCTGCGAATCGGTGAGTGCGCGCACCGCATAGTAGGCCGCCGCCTGCGCGCCTGATGGCACGCAGTTGATCGGCCCGCGCACCTGGGAGTTCGAGCCGGTGAAATCGAAATGGATGGTGCCGTCGCCGACGGTGACCGCGACTTCGATACGCACCCGGCGTTCGAGATCGACGCCGTCGTTGTCGAGCCCGTCGACATAGCGGTAGGTCCCGGCCGGCAGGGTGCGCAATGCCGCGCGCGTCATTTTCTCGGAACGGTCGAGCAGCAGGACGAAGATGGCCTCGATCGGGCCGGCACCGTAGACGCCGCACAACTCGCGCAGGCGGCGCGCGCCGACCATGCAGGCCGAGAGTTGCGCGTTCAAGTCACCCATGAAGGTGTCCGACAGGCGGATGTTGATGCGCAGCATCGCCTCCAAGGTTTGGTTGACGCGGCCGCCTTCCATGTATTTGAGTGGCGGGATGCGCAGACCTTCCTGGTAGATCTCGGTGGCGTTGGTCGGGATCGACCCCGGCGACATGCCGCCCATGTCCTGGTGATGCACGGTGGTGACTGAAAAGCCGATCACGCGCTCTTCGGCGAACACCGGGATGAACAAGGTGATGTCCGGCAGATGGGTGCCGCCGCTGTAGGGGTCGTTGAGGATGTAGACGTCGCCGGCGGCCATGGTGGCGACCGCATACTTGCCGATCACCGCCGCCAGCGCCGGAATCATGGTCGCCAGGTGGATCGGAATCGCGGTGGCTTGCGCGATGGTCTGGCCGTCGGCGGTGAACAGCGCCGCCGAGCAGTCCATGCCCTCCTTGACGATCGGCGAGAAGGCGCTGTGCAGAAGGGTCATCTGCATCTCGCCGGCGATGCCCTCGAGCTTGTTGCGCACCACTTCGAGGGTGACCGGGTCCACGCTGCGCGCGATGGCATCGACTCTGTTGTTCATGCTTGCCTCGTCAAAAGCAGAACCTGGTTGTCCGCGACCCGGCCACTCCAGCCCGGTTCGATCAGCGTGGTGGTGTCGCTTTGCTCGATGATCGCCGGGCCCTGCAGCGTGTCGCCGGGCACCAGCGCGTGGCGATCGATCACCTGCGCGCTCACATAGTCGGCGTGTCCGGCAAGCAGTATCGCGCGACTGCTCTTGGCCGCGATAGCGCCAGTGGACGTAGCGCCGCCTTGCGCCGCCACGGCTGCCGCCGCGCGATTGGCGGCGCGCTGCACCACCCGCAGGTTGACAAAGCGCGCCGGCGCGCGGGTGTGGTGGCCGTACATCTGGTCATACAGCACGCAGAACGCCTCGTACAGCGATGCGATCAGCTCCGCCGGATCATCGATCGCCAGTGGTACCTCGATGTGGTGCGCTTGGCCGACGTAGCAGATATCGGCGTAGCAGGTGGTACTCACCCGATCCGGCGCCACACCTTCCTCAGCCATGCGTGCCGCGCATTCTGCGACCAGCTGCGCGCAGGTGCGCAGGATGTCGGCGACCTGCGCGTCGGCGAACCGGGCCATGAAGCCGGCGGCTGACTCGTGCTCGATCAATGCCGAGAGCAGGCCCGAGGCGCACAGCACGCCTGGGTAGCGCGGCACCACGATGGTGTTGATGCCTAGTTCGGCGGCAAGCGCCGTGGCGTGCAGGGCACCGCCGCCGCCAAAGGGCATCAGCGAAAAACGGCGTGGATCCACCCCGCGACTGATGGATACCAGGCGGATGCCCTCGGCCATTTGCGCATTGAGCACGCGGTGAATGCCAAGCGCCGCCTGGCGCAGGGTGAGGCCGAGCGGCTTTGCCACTTTTTCCTCGACCGCACGCGCCGCCAATTGCGCATCGAGGCCGATCGTGCCGCCAGCGAAGTACGCCGGATCGAGGTAACCCAGCACGATCGAGGCGTCGGTCACGGTGGCTTGCCTGCCGCCGCGCCCGTAACAGGCCGGACCGGGTTCTGCGCCGGCCGATTGCGGGCCCACGCGCAGGCCGCCACCGGCATCGATCCAGGCAATGCTGCCGCCGCCGGCACCGATCGAATTCACATCCACCATCGGCACGCGGATGCGAAAGCCGTCCAGCAAACCCTCGGGGCGGATCACCGGCTGGCCTTTCGCGATGAGCGCGATATCGCAACTGGTGCCGCCGATGTCGACCGTGATCAGGTCTTCGTGGCCCACCGAGCGGCCGGTTTCGCGCGCGCCGACCACTCCGGCGGCGGGACCGGAAAGAAACAGGCGGATCGGGCGTTGCCTGGCGATGCGTGCCGAACACACGCCGCCGCGCGACTGCATGATCTGCAGGGGCGCGGGCACCCCGGCCGCCTGCAAGTCGCGCTCCATGTCGGCCAGGTAGCGGTCTAGGCCCGACTTCACGTAGGCGTCGAAGGAGGTCACTACGGTACGCTCGAATTCGCGGAACGCCGGGTCGACTTCGGAGGAAATCGACACCATCAGGCGCGGGTGCCGCACGCGGATGAATTCGGCGGCGCGGCGCTCATGCGCCGGGTTGACGAAGGAGAACAGAAAGCACACCGCGATCGCCTCGACCCCTTCGGCCACCAGCGAGTCTACGGCCTGTTCAAGCGAGGCGGTGTCCAGCGGGGTCAGTACGGTACCGTCGGCGTCGATCGATTCCACTACGCCGCGGCGGCGCGCGCGCGGCGCCAGGAAGACCGGCGTTTCCGGCTTGAGCAACAACTGGTAGATCTGGCGCCGGTTCTGGCGTCCGATCTCCAGAACATCCTCGAAGCCGGCGCTGGTGATGAGCCCCAGGCGCGCACCACGGCGCTCCAGCACCGCGTTGGTCGCAACTGTGGTGCCGTGGGCGAAACAGGCCACATCGGCGGGCGCGATATTCCATTGCGGCAGCAGGCTCTCGAGCACCGTGCGCACCGCCGCACTCGGATCCGAACGGGTCGAGGGCAACTTGGCGATGCGCAAGCCGCCGGCGGCGTCGATCGCCACCACGTCGGTGAAAGTGCCGCCGATGTCCACACCGATACTGGTCAAGGTCGCTCCGGTTACGCAAAAGGTTGCGCCATTATGCAAAGCAGTGGCTACACTCAAGGTATCCATAACGGAAACTTTTGGTTATCAATGAACCTGCGCCAGCTGGAGGTATTCGAAGCCGTGATGCGCGCCGGTTCGATCGGCCAGGCGGCGCGCGCGCTCGACGTTTCGCAGCCGGCGATCAGCAAGTCGCTGCGACTGGCCGAGGAGGCGGCCGGGTTCGTGCTGTTCCGGCGCGTGCGCGGGCGGGTGTTCCCCAGCCCGGAAGCCGAGACCTTGCTGCCAATGGTGCAGCGCGTGCGTGGCGATCTCGACGGCATCGCCTCGCACATCCGGCAATTGCGTGAAGGCCATGCGGGCAGCGTGACGGTGGCCGCGCCGGGCTCGGTGGCGCATGCCTTCATCACCCCGGCGCTGGTGCAGTTCGCCCGCGAGCGGCCCAACATCCGCGTCGAGGTGATGATCCTGCCCACCGAGATGATCGCCGACCGGGTTGCCGAAAGCCGCGCCGACTTCGGCGTCGTGCACCAGCCCATCGACAATCCCTACCTCGACGGCGAGGTCATCTGCGAGGCCGAAGGCGTGTGCGTGATGCTTAAGAGCCACGCGCTCGCGCAACGCAGGAGCGTGAGCGCGCGCGACCTGGTGCGCGAGCGCCTGATCAGCTACCGCGAAGACACTTCGATCGGCGCCCTGGTGAGAAAGGCCTTGCGCGCGGAAGGCGAGCGGCGCGATGTGGATATCGTGATCAACCAGTCACAGCAGGCCCTCGACCTGGTCGCCGCGGGGGCGGGCCTAGCCGTGATGGACCCGTTCCTGCTGATTGCCGCCGGCCGGCCGACGCTGGTGGGCGTGCCAGTTCGGCCCGCTTTTCCGCATCGCCTGCGCCTCATCCGCGCGCGTGAGCGGCCGCGTTCGCGCGCCGCGGCGCAATTCGAAAAGCAGATCCGCGCCGTGGTGCTGGCGCGCATTGGCGCATCGCCCCTGGCAGGCTTGGTCAAGCGCGTGCCGGCGGGAGATGCGAAGCTTGGCGGGCAGGCGACTGCCGATGCGCGCAAGCACAATCGCGCGTGAGTTGCTTTACCTCAACGTTCAATCAACTTTTCGCGAGAGGCCGATGAAAATCGTGATGGCCCAGATGAAGCATGAGACCAACACCTTCTCCCCGGTCGCCACGCC
>CAMDRY010000217.1 GCA_945906975.1 Bordetella parapertussis
TGGATCGGGCTTCGCTGTTTCACAAGTTACAGCGGCAAGCTTACCCATATTGCGTCCTTGGGTGGGGTTTTGGGTGGGAATCTGGGTGGGATTTTACAGGACTAATAAGGAACAATCCAACCGGCAGTCGGTCTGATTCCCCATGCAATAGAGGGGAAAGCACGCAACTCAGGCACAACAAGGAATATATATGCGCTACTGGCTGATGAAGTCCGAACCCAATGAGTTCTCCATTGATGACCTTGTCGCGGCGAAACAGCAATCGACGCCGTGGGTCGGCGTAAGAAACTATCAGGCGCGCAACTTCATGCGCGACCAGATGCAACAAGGCGATGCGGTATTTTTCTACCACTCCAGTTGCCCCGAACCGGGCATTGCCGGGCTCGCCGAGGTCAGTTCGCCAGCCTATCCGGACGCCACGCAATTCGACAAAAACAGCCATTACTTCGACCCTAAAGCGACATCCGAAACGCCGCGCTGGATGCATGTCGATGTCAAACTGGTCAAGAAAACCCGGTTAATAAGTCTCACCGAACTTCGTGGCCACGATGAACTGGCGGAAATGCGCATCCTGGCGCGCGGCAACCGTCTGTCGATCACACCCGTAACCCCCGCAGAATGGCGCTTCATCAACCAAAAACTCATCGCAAAATAAACCATCCCATGGCTCTCCAGAACGACACCTTCATCCGCGCACTGCTGGGCCAGCCCACGCCCTACACCCCCATCTGGCTGATGCGCCAGGCCGGACGCTACCTGCCTGAATACAACGCCACCCGAAAGCGCGCCGGGTCCTTTCTGGGCCTGGCCAAATCACCGGCCTATGCCACCGAAGTCACATTGCAGCCGCTTGATCGCTTTCCCCTGGATGCAGCCATACTTTTTTCGGACATCCTCACCGTCCCCGACGCAATGGGGCTGGGCCTTTATTTCGCCGACGGAGAGGGGCCCAAGTTCAAACATCCCCTGCGCGATGAACGCGCCATCATGGCGCTGGCACAACCGCCAATGGAAAGCCTGCGCTACGTCACCGACGCCGTTGCGGAAATCCGCCGCGCCCTGTCCGGGCGCGTGCCGTTGATCGGCTTTTCCGGCAGTCCATGGACCCTCGCTTGCTATATGGTCGAAGGGGGCGGCAGTGATGACTTTCGCACCGTTAAATCAATGCTCTACGCCCGCCCTGACCTGATTCATCGCATCCTGGAGGCGAATACGATAGCGGTTACGGCCTACCTGAACGCGCAGATCGAAGCGGGCGCGCAGGCGGTGATGATTTTTGACACCTGGGGTGGCAGCCTCGCCCATCAGGCCTTTCACGATTTCTCTCTTGCCTATATCCAGCGCATCCTCGTCGGACTAAAACGCGAGCACAACGGCGAGCGCATACCCAGCGTGGTATTCGTCAAGGGTGGCGGCGCCTGGCTGGAAGCCATTGCCAGCTCCGGCTGCGACGCTTTGGGCATCGACTGGACGCTGGATATCGGCGAAGCACGCGAGCGCGTCGGTAATCGCGTGGCCTTGCAAGGCAATCTGGACCCGATGGTATTAATGTCATCGCCCGCTGCAATCGCACGCGAAGCCAGGGCCATACTCGACGCCTATGGTCCCGGACCAGGACACGTTTTCAACCTCGGACACGGCATTTCTCAATTTACCCCACCGGAAAACGTTGCAGTTTTAGTTGAAACCGTGCATCAGCACAGCAAGGCGCAACGCCAAAACAAGCGCTGAAAAAAAATCCATTGCCGCAGGCTTCCCACTTCGTTGATGCCCTCACTTATGCACAACAGTCCGCCCCAAGCCAATACCGGCGCGGGTTTTCGGGCAGTTCAGAGGGGGAGTTCGCAACCATTTGTTTTAAATAGGTTTAAATACCCGCCAAAAAATTGTGCATGGTGAAAATATCCTTTAATTCAGTATAGTTACAGTACCACTACAAGACTATCCACAAACTTATCCACAGAAAATGTGTAGAACTGGAAAACCTCATTTGTACCAAGGGCCTTAAGCAATTTCTCGCAGAAGAAGGTTTAGCTTCGCGGCGGAAGTTTATTTACCGATGAGCATAGTCGTCGTTGCGCTGGATGTTCCGCTGGCGCGCCTATTTGACTATCGCGCCAGCGATGCACGCCAGGATGACGTGGGTCGCCGGGTGCTGGTTCCCTTTGGCAACAAGCTCCTTGTCGGTCTGATCATTGAGGTGCGCGAAGCAAGCGAAGTCGCTCCGGGGAAACTGCGTGAAGTGCGTTCCATCCTGCGCGACACGCCGCCCTTGCCTGCAAGTTGGCTCGCGCTAACGCGCTTTTGCGCAAACTATTATCATCGCCCGCTTGGCGAGGTGATGCTTAACGCCTTGCCGCCCCGATTGCGCAAGGCCGCCCCGATGGCCGACAAACCGCAGCTGCTTTCACTCTCAGCGCTGGGGCGCGCAGAATCAGACACCCTCCCCTCCCGGCAAAAAATAAAAAAAATTATCCTGGGCCGCCTGGGGCAAGGGCCGGCAAGCCATAGCGAACTCATCGCCATCGCCGCCTCGGCAGGCAAAGCGCTATCAGCACTGCGCGAAGCAGGATGGGTGAGTGCATCGGCAATGCTTGCGGCGCCGCCAAATAGTGAATCCGTCTCCGAACACCAGCTGAACACCGACCAGGAAGCGGTCGTCACACAGATCAGCAAGGGGTTGCAGCAATTTGGGGTGTTTCTCCTGCACGGCATCACAGGCAGCGGAAAAACCGAGGTCTACATGCGGCTCATCGCCGCCAGCGTCGCGGCGGGCAAACAGGCACTGGTGCTGGTTCCGGAGATAAACCTCACCCCCCAACTGGAGGAGACATTCCGCCGGCGATTTCCCGGCCTGCCCTTGCTGACATTACACAGCGGGCTTGCCGAAACCGCACGCGCACAGCACTGGCTGGCGGCGCAGGAGCAAGCCGCCTGCATCGTACTTGGCACGCGTCTGGCGGTTTTCACCCCGCTGTCGAATCCCGGGCTGATTGTCGTGGATGAGGAACAAGACGCCTCCTACAAGCAACAAGACGGCGTGCGCTACTCCGCACGCGACCTTGCCATCTTTCGCGCGCAGCAAGACGGGTTTCCCGTCGTCCTGGGGTCCGCCACCCCCTCTTTGGAGAGCTACGCCAAGGCGGTTTCCGGGCGCTACGCCCTGCTCAGCCTGCCACAGCGCGCGCACGGGCAAGCCAGCCTTCCCCGTGTCGGCCTTATTGACCTGAACGAGCAATCAGAAGGTGACGGCCTGTCCGCGCCCTTGGTTGCGGCCATCGAGGCGCGCCTTACACTCGGCGAACAAAGCCTTATTTTCCTCAATCGCCGCGGCTATGCCCCAGTACTCGCCTGCGCTGCTTGCGGCTGGGTGAGCGGCTGTCCGCGCTGCTCCGCCAGAATGGTCGTGCACCTGTCCGATGGCGTTCTACGCTGCCACCACTGCGGCGACGTGGAACGCATCCCACGCGCCTGTCCGCAATGCGGCAACGCCGACATCCAGCCGTTTGGCCGCGGCACGCAGCGCCTCGAACTTGCGCTTGCCGCGCGCTTTCCAACAGCACGCATTCTGCGGGTCGACCGCGACAGCACGCGAACAAAGGGGAGCTGGAGCAATATGCGCGAGGCGATCCGCGACGGACAGGCGGATATTTTGCTCGGCACGCAGATCCTCGCCAAAGGCCACGATTTTCCCAACGTGACACTGGTCGGTGTTCTCAACGCCGATGCCGCGCTGCACGCATCCGACTATCGCGCCGGTGAGCGTCTGTTTGCCCAACTCGAGCAGGTGGCAGGCAGGGCTGGGCGGGCCCAACTGGCCGGCGAGGTTTTGATACAGACACGCTATCCCCGCCACCCCTTGTACCAGGCACTGACACGGCACGACTACGCCGGATTCGCCAAGGCAACGCTGACCGAACGTGAGCAGGCGGGCTTTCCCCCTTATGTTTTCGAGGCCGTTCTCCGGGCGGAAGCGCCCGGCAGCAAGTCCGTCCTTGAGTTTCTTTCGCGCGCCCGCGATCTGGCCCCGACGGACCAGGAACAGCTGATGATTTTTGATCCGGTACCCATGTCGGTTGCGCGCATCGCCAATCGCGACCGGGCGCAACTGCTGGTGCAGTCGTATTCACGCCCCGCCTTGCAGACCTTCCTGAGCGGTTGGACAGAGGCGTTGGCGAAAGAGCGCGCACCCGGCTTACGCTGGCATCTGGACGTCGACCCGATAGAGTTCTAGAGTACTGCGGCAATCGTTCTCCTGCTTCGGGCAAAGCGTATAATGCGCAGCCCTGCGGTTTTCCGTTTCACCGGTCCCCACCCCACACGACATGTCGGCTGCAATCAAATCACACATCGCCGAGTTGTTCGCGCATGCGCTCGCCAAGGTGGCGCCCCAACAACCAGCATCCCTGGTCGAAATCGAACGTCCGAAACAGGCGCAACACGGCGACTGGGCCTGCAACCTTGCAATGCAACTTGCTCGTCTGGAAAAAAAGAAACCGCGCGAACTGGCCGAAGCGCTGATCGCCGCCCTGCCCGCTTCCGACTGGGTCGAAAAGGTCGACATTGCCGGCCCCGGATTCATCAACATACACATCCGTCACGCTGCCAAGGTCGCTGTCATCCGCACCGTGATCGCGCAGGGCGCTCAGTTCGGCATGATTCCGGCCGCAACCGGGCAGCGGGTTCTGGTCGAATTCGTATCGGCCAACCCGACCGGCCCCCTGCACGTGGGACACGGTCGCCAAGCCGCCCTCGGCGACGCCATTTGTGCCTTACTGCAATCACAAGGGTCACAGGTAAGCCGTGAGTTTTACTACAACGATGCGGGTAACCAGATTGAAAACCTGGCCCTTTCGGTGCAGGCCCGCGCGCGCGGCATAGCACCCGATACGCCACAATTTCCGGCCGACGGCTATCGCGGCGATTACATCCTCGATATCGCCAATGATTTTCTTGCGCTAAAAACAGTTTCGGGGGAGAAGGTTGCCGCAGTCACCGCCAGCGGTGCTGTCGATGATCTCGATGCGATCCGCCGTTTTGCCGTAGCCTACCTGCGCAACGAACAGGATATGGACCTCAAGGCATTCGGCGTGCGCTTTGACAACTACTACCTGGAGTCTTCACTGTACTCAGAGGGGCGCGTCGAGGGGACAGTCAACGCGCTCAAGGCGAGCGGTGAGACCTACGAGGATGGCGGCGCGCTATGGCTGAAAACCACCGATTACGGCGACGACAAAGACCGCGTGATGCGCAAGTCTGACGGTGCCTACACCTACTTCGTGCCGGATGTCGCCTATCACATCACCAAATGGGAGCGCGGCTACGCCCGCGCCATCAACATCCAGGGCTCTGACCACCACAGCACAGTAGTGCGCGTGCGCGCGGGCCTGCAGGCGGTCAAACGCGACATCCCGGTGGACTACCCCGACTACGTGCTGCACAAGATGGTGACCGTCATGAAAGGTGGCGAGGAGGTGAAAATCTCCAAACGTGCCGGCAGCTATGTCACCTTGCGCGACCTCATCGACGAAGTCGGGCGCGATGCCACGCGTTTTTTCCTGGTGTCGCGTAAAGCCGATACCGAGTTCGTCTTCGACATCGACCTCGCCACATCGCAGTCCGAGGAAAACCCCGTCTATTACGTGCAATACGCACACGCCAGGCTGTGTTCGGTGCTGGCCCAGTACCAAAGCGCCGGCGCATTGCCCGGCGCCGAAGGCGCGGACCTTTCTGTGCTCGACAGCCCGCGTGAGTTGGCCCTGCTCGCGCGATTGGGCGAATACCCGCTGGCGCTGGCGCATGCCGCCGAAGAACTCTCGCCGCACTTGGTTTCATTTGACCTGCGCGAACTGGCCGGGGACTTTCACAGCTACTATAATGCCGAGCGTATGCTGGTCGACGATGAGCGCCTGAAGCACGCGCGCATTGCCCTGGCGAGCGCCGTCAAACAGATCCTT
>CAMDRY010000218.1 GCA_945906975.1 Bordetella parapertussis
AAGCGGCGCGCAACTCGCGCAAGGTGTCCGGGCCATAGGCCGAGAACATCAGCAGGCCGCCGGGCTCGAGCACGCGGGCAAATTCACGCAGCGCCGCCTGCGGCTCGCCGGCGAATGCGATGCCGAAATTCGACCAGACCAGGCCGCAGCTGCCCGTGGCCAGCGGCAGCGCGCGCATGTCGGCGCAGACGAACTGCGGGTTGCGCCGTCCGAACAGCGCGCGCGCGCGCTCGCCGACGCTTGCCGCGGCAAGCGCGCCGCGCAGCATGGCTTCGGCGGAATCGACGCCCACCAGTTGGGCGGCCGGATAGCGGCGGCCCAGTTCGCGCAAACCGGCGCCCGGTCCGCAGCCGGCGTCGACGATGCACCCGGGTTCGAGCTTGACATAGTCGAGGCGCTCAAGCATGCGCCGCTCCACTTCGCGCGCCAGCACGGCCGCTGCGGCGTAAGTCGGCGCGGCGCGCGCCAATTGACGCCGCACCTGGGCATGATCGAGTTCGGAAAAAGGCTTGTCCACGGCGTGCAGTGTAACCAAGTGTAGGAACGCGCCGCGGCAATCGCACCAAGCGGCACGCTGGAAACCCGCATCTGGCGCGCATTTCCAGCGTTTTCAGCCTTTCCGGCTTTTGCTGCGGCATCGTACTGCGGCGCCCGATACGGGGCGGGTCGGCGCGGGTCGGGGCGGCGCGCTATTCCGACTGTATGCCCAGTTTGTCCAATAGTGCGCGGTCACGCGCGGCCTCGGGGTTGCCGGTGGTGAGCAGTTTGTCGCCATAAAAAATGGAATTGGCGCCTGCCATGAAACACAAGGCCTGCATCGCCTCGGGCATTTGCTCGCGTCCGGCCGACAGGCGCACATAGCTGGCCGGCATGCTGATGCGCGCTGCGGCGATGGTGCGCACAAACTCGGTCCAGTCAAGGGACTCGGTACCGGCGAGCGGCGTGCCCTCGACCTGCACCAGATTGTTAATGGGCACCGACTCGGGCGGCGGATCAAGGCTCGCCAGCTGCGCGATCAGGCCGGCGCGCGCCGCGCGTGATTCGCCCATGCCGACAATGCCGCCGCAACACACGTTCAGTCCGGCGCCGCGCACCCGCTCGAGGGTGTCAAGGCGATCCTGGTAATCGCGCGTGTGTATGACCTCGCCGTAAAACTCCGGCGCGGTATCGAGGTTATGGTTGTAGTAGTCGAGGCCGGCATCGCGCAATTGCTCGGCCTGACCATCGCGCAGCATGCCCAGCGTGGCGCAAGTTTCAAGGCCGAGCGCCTTGACCTCGCGCACCATCTCGAGCACCGGGTCAAGATCTCTTTGTTTCGGGCCGCGCCAGGCAGCCCCCATGCAAAAGCGCGTGGCACCGCTTTGCTTGGCTGTCCGGGCGGCGGCAACAACATCCTCGCAACTCAGCATCGGTTCGTCCGCAACGGCCGATTCGTGCCGCGCCGATTGCGGACAGTAGCCACAGTCCTCGGGGCAGCCGCCGGTCTTGATCGACAGCAGGGTCGAGAGCTGGACGCGGTTGGGGGCAAAGTGCTCGCGATGCACTGATTGGGCACGGAACAGCAGATCCATGAAGGGCAAATTGAGCAGGGATTCAACCGCAGCGCGCGTCCAGCGTTGTTCTGTTTGCGGGGCGGGCTTATGGAAATTGACCGTCATCGTGTCCACGCTTACTCTCCAATCGGCTATTCAAATCCTCCGGCAGCCCTCAAAGCTGCCGGCAAAACCACCGGGCGCGTAACCGGTTCCGAATCGAGGCAACGGGAAAAGAGGCGGCGGTGAGGGATCACTCATGCAAAAACTTACGGCGCACAACCTTACGGCACACAACATCAGGCACCAAGCACCAAACAGCACTAAGCACCAAACAACAGACGCCAAGCAGACACCGGGAACGCCGTGAAAACGCCATGTACGTCGCCTGTTACGTTATAGGCCATACCAAGCGAATCAACATCTTGTTGCAGGGAACACGCTCTTGTCAAATTCAGAATCTGCTATTTTCGACATTCGCACAAAAATGATGCACGCCTTGTCCGGTCTGATTGGACAGGACTGCGTGCTTTGCGGCGTCGATTGCCGCGATGGGCTGCTGTGCGCCGACTGCGCCGCCGAGCTGCCGCGGCTGCCGGTGCGGCAGCTTTGCCCGCAATGCGCGGCCCCCTCACCAGCCGGTGCAGTCTGCGGCCGCTGCCTGAGCCATCCGCCGCATTACGAGCGGACCATCGCCGCGTGGCACTACGCCTACCCTGCCGACCGCTTGCTGCAATCGTTCAAATACGGCGCGCGCCTCGCCCTCGCCGGCCTTTGCGCCGAGCATATTGCCGGCGCCGGCGCGCTGCATGCCGACGCCTTTCGCCCCGACCCGGTTCGAATCGACCTGCTGATGCCGCTGCCCCTGCACCCACGACGGCTGCGTGAGCGCGGATTCAACCAGGCAGTGGAAATCGCCCGGCCCCTCGCGCGCAGGCTGGGCCTGCGCCTTGACACCTTATCGCTCACCCGCGTGCGCGATACCGCCGCACAGGCGGACCTGCCGCACCCGGCACGGATCAAAAACGTGCGGGGCGCCTTTGCCTGCGGGAGCAAGGTCTCGGGTCTGCGCATCGCCGTGGTGGACGATGTGATGACTACCGGCGCAACCCTAGACGAAGCAGCCATGACGCTCAAGCGCGCCGGTGCCGCGCATGTCGAAAACTGGGTGGCGGCGCGCACCGTGGACCTTCGCCGATGATTGACGTCGTGCTGTACGAACCGGAAATACCGCCCAATACCGGCAACGTGATCCGGCTTTGCGCCAACAGCGGCGCGCGTCTGCATCTTGTCGAGCCGCTGGGCTTTCGCATCGATGACAAGGATCTCAAGCGTGCCGGCCTCGATTATCACGAATATGCCGACATGCGCGTACACAAGGACTGGGGCGCCTGCCTCGCCCACCTTGCCGGGCGCCGTCTGTTTGCGCTAACCACGCGCGGCACGCGCCGGCCAAGCGATGTGCAATGGCACGAGGGGGATGTGATCGTGTTCGGGCCGGAGACGCGCGGCCTGCCACAGCCGGTGCTCGAGGGCTTTGCCCCGGATCAGCGCCTGCGCCTGCCGTTGCGCCCGGGCAACCGCAGCCTCAACCTGTCCAACGCCGTGGCGGTAACGGTGTTCGAGGCATGGCGGCAACTTGGCTTCGAGGGTGGAAGCTAAAAGCCGCCGCGATGCACTTGGCACTTTGCGGGCAAGTTTTCTCCCTGCACCCGGCTTGGCACCCTGCGGGGCGTTCCCGCGCCTGAAACTAAAGTCCTGAACCTGGGGCTAGGCTTCGCCGCGCGGGTCACGCGCGAGCAACTGGCCGACGGCCTCGCGCGGAGGAACGCCGCGGAACAGCACATCGCAAACGGCGTGCGTAATCGGCATGTCGACATCCAGCGCGGCGGCAAATTTCTCCAGTTCGCGCGCCGTCTGCACACCCTCGGCAACATGACCCAGTTCGTGCAGGATGTCATCGAGTTTTTTGCCGGCGGCGAGCAGCAGGCCAGTGCGGCGGTTGCGCGACAGGTCGCCGGTGCAGGTGAGAATGAGGTCGCCGGCCCCGGCCAGCCCCATAAAGGTTTCCGGCCGTCCGCCCATGCGCACACCAAGCCGCGTCAACTCGGCCAGACCGCGCGTAATCAAGGCGGCGCGCGCGTTCAGTCCCAGACCGAGGCCATCGGCAATGCCGGTGGCAATGGCCATGACGTTTTTTACCGCGCCGCCGATCTCCACGCCAACCAGGTCGTCGCTGTAATAAACGCGCAGATTGCGCTGGTGCATTTCGCGCGCCATGTTTTGCGCGAACACGGCATCGCGCGAGGCCAGCGTCAGCGCCGTGGGCAGGCCGCGCGCCACCTCAAGGGCAAAGCTCGGTCCGGACAGCACGCCGCAGGCAGCACTCCCGCGCAGCTCTTCGACCACCTGATGGGGTAGTTTGCTCGTCCCGCCCTCAAAGCCCTTGCACGCCCAGATCACGGGTAGCGAAGGCGGCAGCAATGCAAGCGTTTCGCGCAAGCCCGAAACCGGCGTGACAATCAACGCGAGCTGCGCACCCTCGAGCGCCGCATTGGCATCGGCGCTGAGGGCAATGGAAACGGGAAGATCGACATCGGGAAGGTAACGGCTGTTGCGGCGCGTTACGCGCATCGCCTCGGCCTGCGCCGCGTTGCGCGCCCAGAACGACACCTTGTGCCGCCCAGCCATGGCCACCGCCAGGGCCGTGCCCCAGGCACCCGCACCGAGAATGGTGATATTCATCAAAGAGGCCAGTTTCGACGCTGGCGCGGGAACGAGCTCAGAGACCCCAGACCTGGCTGATCCGGGCAAAGCCGGTCTGGCCGTCCCGATGGCGCAACTTAACCCAGCCGCCACCACTCAACTCGGCAAGCTCCAGCGCCACCCCCTGCTGCGCACGAAACACCACCGGCGCCTGCTCCGCGGCAGTGGCGCGAATTTCCGCCACCGGCGCCGTGACCACCACGGTGCGCAATTCGGACAAGGCCTTTTTCTCGACCCATGCCAGATCGCCGGCCCGGTCACGCACCTTGATCCACTGGTCAAGGCTGACCACCACCTCGACCGGCGTGAACTTGGCCACGACAAACAGCTTGCTTGCGCGCAGCGAAGGCGCGTCGAACATCACCACCGCATTATCGGCGATGGAACGAAACTCGACCGCCCCGGCGGCCCCGGCAAACAGCATCGCCAAGGCGGCGCAAGACAAGCCCATTCGTCCGATGTGCCGGCTGTGCCGCATGCGCTTTTCAGCTGTCAATGCGCGATCTCGATGCGCGACTCTTCCTGCGCCTGCGTGCGCTGCTGGTAAAGCGCATCGAAATTCACCGGCGCCAAGATGACGGGCGGAAAGCCGGCGCGATTGACCGTGTCGGAAATGGTTTCGCGCGCATAGGGAAACAGGATGTTGGGGCAGGCCGTGGCGAGAATCGGCTCGAGATCGCCCTCGGGTATGCCGCGAATCTGGAACAGTCCGGCCTGGGCGGCCTCGACCAGGAACACGGTTTTCCCGTCGATGCGCGCGGTGACAGTGACAGTCAGCACCACTTCATACAAACCCTCGGTAACGGCATTGGCCGCCGTCTGCAACTGTACCTCCACCTCCGGCGATTCGGGCTGCAGGAAGGCCTGCGGCGAATTGGGCGACTCGACCGACAGGTCCTTGACGTAAATTTTCTCAATGCTGAAAGCCGCTTGTTGTTCCTCGCTCATACCAGTTGCTCCGGGTTGAAGGTTGAAATTGCCACAATTCGTAGTCGAAATTTTGTATTAAAAGCAAGCGGCCCCGGGCCCAGGCTCAGGCCGCCAGCAGGGGCGCGAGCCCGCCGGCGCGATCGAGCGCCATGAGGTCGTCGCAACCGCCAACGTGGGTGTCGCCAATATAGATCTGCGGCACCGTGCGGCGGCCGGTTTTTTCCATCATTTCGTCGCGCAACTGCGGATCGAGGTCAATGCGCAGCTTTTCGATTTCAGCGACGCCCCTTGCTTTGAGCAGCGCCTCGGCGCGCACACAAAACGGGCAAACAGCGGTGCTGTACATCCTTACTTTGCTCACTCAGGCCTCCTGCGAATTAATCTTTTTCATTGACCCAGACTGCTATTTCTCCAGCGGCAAACCGGCCTGCTGCCAGGCGGCGATGCCGCCGCCCAGGTTGAAGGCCTTGTCAAAGCCGTTCTTTTTCAGGATAACGAGCGCCGCGCCCGAACGATTGCCCGCGTCGCAATATACGATCAGCGGCTTGTCCTTGAATTTGGACAGCTCGCCGAGGCGGCTTTCCAGCTGCGCCATCGGGATATTGACGGCGTTGAGCACATGGCCCTTCGCAAAATCAGCGTCATCACGCAGATCGACAAGCCCGGCGCCCTCCTTGTTCATCATCAGCGTCGCTTCAAGCGTG
>CAMDRY010000219.1 GCA_945906975.1 Bordetella parapertussis
TCGCACCACAGGCCGAAGCCGTGCGCGGCCAGACGCCGCCACGGGAATAGATGGCTGGGATCGACCTTACGTCGCGGCGCGATGTCGCCGTGGCCGAGGACATTGGCCGCCGGAATTTTGTAGCGCTGGCGCAAATCCGCGAGCAAGGCCAGCAGGGTGTTGATCTGCGCTTCGGCGAAGGGCTCGTCGCCGTTGTTGTCGAGTTCGATGCCGATGGAGGCCGAGTTCATGTCGCTGTGGCCGCCCCAGTACGAAGTGCCGGCGTGCCAGGCACGCAGGCGCTCGTCGACCAGCTGGTAGATGCGGCCTTCGCGGCCGATGAGATAGTGTGCGCTGACCTCGGTGGCGGGGCTGGTGAGTGTCGCAAGGGCGCGCGCAGCCGTGTCATTGGTGGTGTGGTGCAGGATGACAAAGTCGGGCCGGCGCTCGCTGAAGTTCGGCGAAGGCACCCAGTCGAGCGGCAGATGGGTGCGCAATGGCGCCGGCGCGCAGGCGCAAAGCGTCAGCAAGGCAAGGGTGATGATGCACGTTCTGGACGCCGTCATGCTCTGATCATATGCCCGTAAGCCAATACTGGCGGGCGTTTCCGGCTTGTCCCCTGGCTCCGTTATGGCGCCGGTTGCGCGCGGGCGTATTTTCCGCCTTTGGCGCTGGCCAGTTCTTTTTCCAGCTGGTCGATGCGGTTTTGCATGCCGGCGAGGCGGTTGTTGAGCAGGCCGACATTGAAGTAGGTGACGTTCTCGGCCGGGGCATCGGGCGTGTTGCCGTAGCCAAGCCAGGACGAGTCATAGACCTTGACGTTTTTGAAGCCCAGTTGTTGAAGTACGCCGGCCGTCTCCGAGGCGCGCGCGCCGCTCTGGCAATAGACGATGGTTTCTTTTTCCGGATCCAGTTTTGAGTACAAGGCCTTGAGTGCCGCCACCGGTTTCAGGGACATGCCGGCGTTGCTCGACACCTGCTTGCGTGACAGCTTGTTGGCCGTTTCCGGATCGACCCAGTTGTGCTCGTAGGGAATGTTCATCGCGCCGGGAATGTGGCCGCCACGGATGGCGCGGATGTCCTCACCGGAAAATTCCCTTGCCGTGCGAACGTCAAGGATCTGCACATGCGATTTGCCTTGCAGCGCGATCATCTCGCGCGTGCTGACGCTGACCTTGCCGGCTGCGTCGTTTGAGAGTTTGAGCGCGACCGCCCTGCCTGCGGCGGAAGCCTGTGCGCCGAGGGTCGCTTGTCCTTGCGCCAGCGTGCGACCGCCGCCGGTCCAGTCCTCAATGCCCTCGTGATAAACGCCGACGCGTTTGCCGCCAAAATACTGCAGCGTATAGAGCCCGAAGTAGGGCTGCCAGCCGCCGCGACTGCCGTAGATCACCACTTCTCGCGCCGGGTCTATGCCGGCTGCGCCGAGCAGTTTTTCGATTTGTGCGATGGCGATAAAGTCTTCGCTATTGGCGTCACGCAGCACCGCCGGTGCATCGCCGATATTCACGGCGCCGGGAAGATGGCCCTTGGCGAAGGCCTCGGCCGGACGCACGTCCCATATCAGCGCATTGCGCCCCATCGCGGCGGACACGCTGGCGGCATCGAGGATCACGCCCGGTACGCCCTGGGCGGCGGCAAGCGGTGCCCAGAGTGTGGCGAGTGTAGATAGTGTGGCTAGTATGCTTAGCGTAACTAGCGTGACTAGCTTGGAAAGACTAAGTGAGCGTAAATTTTTCATGCTGACCCGGTGTGAGAATTGTGCGTTGGCAGAGCCGCGTTGTGACCGTATATCAGTATGCGATCCGTGGCAAGGCGGCGGCATTTTGGCATATTCCGACGCGGCGCGGCCATCGCGCGCCAGCCATTGATGTGTTCTAAAATTTTCCTGAAGTTTTCCTGAAGTTTTCCTGAGTTTTCCCTGCGTTTTCCCTAAGGTTTTGCGCGTTTTTGCCGATGACACAGCATCGATCCGGGAATAGGCGCGGGCGCTGAGGTGGGTGTCGTCGGGGCGCGCTTGTGCTGGTCCCTTGTGCTGGTCCCTTGTGCCGGTCCCAAGTGGTGCCGGGTCGCTCTGGATTTCAACAGCAAGCCAGGAGTTGCAGGCGATATGAATGCGTACTTGCACGAGGATCCGTTCCGGTTGTCGCCATCGCGGCAGGGCGCCTGGCGTTGCCGCGCAGGGCGGCTGAGGGAATTTTTCCGCCGGCTATGAGCCTGCCGCACGCCCTGCATATTTCGCATGCCCATCATGCTGTTGCTGAGGCGCCGGGCAGGCACGCCGATGTCGTCTCCGGCATGGGCGGTGGGTCCGCGGTGCGTGTCGGTGGCGTTGAGCTTGCCGAAGCGCTGCGTCTGTTGCGCCAGGGCGACAGGGGCGCGCCAGAGCTCGGTGATGCGCCCGACAGCGTGGTGCTGCAGCGGGTGATAGACGGCTTGTGCGCGCTGTCGTCGCGGGACGGACTGACCGGACTGTCAAACAGGCGCAGCTTTCGCAGTGAACTTGAACGCGAGATCGAGCGTAGTGCGCGAACTGGTGGTGATTTCGGTTTGCTGCTGATCGACATCGACCACTTTAAGCGCGTCAACGACGCGCATGGCCATGTTGCCGGAGACCGTGTTTTGTGTGCGGTGGCGAAACTGCTCGAGGGCAGTTTTCGTCCGATGGATACCGTTGCCCGGTTCGGCGGCGAGGAATTCGCCGCGATCATGCCCAATAGTTCCCTGCTTTATTCGCGCCAGATTGCCGAACGCGTGAATGCGCGCATTGCGCGCAAACGGGTTGCCGTTTCACCCGGACTGGCCATATCGGTCACCGCCAGCATAGGCGTAACCTGCGCGCGCGCCTGGCTCAGTCACGAGGCCGATGCGCTGGTTGAGGCGGTCGACCAAAACCTCTATCGCGCCAAACGGCAGGGGCGCAATTGCATTGTCTGGGATCAGCAGCCTGACAGCGCCCTCACCGGCGGCGAGCGCAGTTTGCTGCTTGAAATGTCTGAATGACGGGGGCCGGAGCATGAGCATGACAAGCATAGCGGCGCGCACCATCGCCATAACCAGTGGCAAGGGCGGCGTCGGTAAGACCTGCGTCGCCGCCAATCTGGCCTGCGCCCTGGCCCGCGACGGCAAGCGCGTGCTGGTGCTCGACGCGGACCTCGGCCTTGCCAATCTGGACATTGTTCTCAACCTGCAGCCGGAGGTGACCCTGCAGGACGTGCTCAAGGGCACGCACAAGGTGGATGAGGCGATGCTGGAGGGCCCGGAGGGCATTCGCGTGCTGCCGGCCGGTTCGGGGCTTATCGAATCGGCGCACCTGACCGGTGAAATGCGTGTTCGCTTGCGCGAAGTGTTGCAAAAACTGGTTGCGGATTTTGATTTTTTGCTGATCGACACCGGTGCCGGTATTTCGGATGTGGTCTTGTACACGGCCTCGTTGGCGCAGGAGGTGCTGATGGTCGTCACGCCCGAGCCGACCAGTCTTTCGGACGCCTATGCCACCATCAAGGTGCTGGCGATCCACCAGGCGCGCGAGCATTTCAGCCTGGCCATCAACCAGAATACGCCGGGGCGCAGCGGCGATATCCTGGTGCGGCAATTGCAGCAGATCGCCGACCGCTTCCTGCCTGAGCAACTGGGGCGTTCGGTCAGGCTCGAATGCGCCGGCACCATCCCCACCGACAGCGCGGTCGAGCGTTCTGTGCGTGCGCGCAGGCCGGTCCTTATCCATGCCCCTGATTGCGCCGCCGCGCAGGCCTTGCGCGATCTGGCGCGCGGCCTGGCCTTGCATTCGGACAGGCCGCGCGGCCTGCGCCCGCCCGCCGATGTGCCGGTGGCCAAGGCGGTGCAAAAAGAGGGCAGGGCCAGCCTCGTCTAGCTTGGTGTGCGCCGGGGATTTTGCTTCGCGCCGCCAAGGGCATGGCCGTTTTATCCCGTCATACGGATAGGCGGGAAATCGCGGTCAGCGCGTTCGGCCGCACAGGGGGCGTGCAGAGGGGGCGTGCTCAAGCCGTCCCGATCTGGCATATTCCACCCTGCCGTATCCCTATGCGTTCATCGCATCCTCTGTTTTCCAAGGCACAAGCCCCGGAGTCGTCATGAGCAAGCTCACCCCCGAAGACATTCTGTCCACGGCGCGCCGCGTCGGCTGGGACATCAGCGCCGAACGCGCGCAGCAGATCGCCGCCACCGCCTCGCCGGCCGTGGAGAAATTCGCCGAGGCGCGCAAGCACCTCAATTTCGATCACGACACGCTGACGCTGCAGGCGGCGCGGGAAATGACCAAAGTTCAGCCAGACGGCAAAGGGCGCTGACATGGATGACATGCTGAAGCTTTCACTCACCGATGCCGCCAAGGCCATACGCGACAAAAAGGTTTCTTCGGTCGAGCTCACCACGGCGGCCATCGCCAAGGCCGGGCGCCTCAACCCGCGTTACAACGCTTTTGTGCGAATCGATGAGGCCAAGGCGCTGGCCAACGCGCGCGCCTGCGACGACGAACTTGCCAAGGGCAGGTTGCGCGGTCCCCTGCACGGCCTGCCGCTGGCGCACAAGGACATGTATTATCGCAAGGGTGAGGTCTCCACCTGCGGTTCGAAAATTCGCGCCGACTGGGTTGCGCCGGTCACCGCCGCCGCGCTCGAGCGCCTGGATGCCGCCGGCCAGGTGCAGATCGGGACGCTCAATATGACCGAGTTCGCCTACGGCCCGACCGGCCAGAACGCCTTCCTGGGCGATGCGCGCAACCCCTGGAACCCCGACTACATCACCGGCGGTTCGTCGGCCGGTTCGGCTGTTTCTGTGGCTTCGGCCACGGTCTTTGGCGCGCTCGGCTCGGACACCGCCGGCTCGGTGCGCCTGCCCGCGGCCATTTGCGGCCTCGCCGGCATGAAAACCACCCTGGGCCGCGTGTCGCGCTACGGCGCGATGCCCCTGTCGGGTACGCTAGACACCGTGGGGCCGCTGACGCGTACCGTCGCCGATAACGCACTGCTCTTGAACATCCTTGCCGGCCAGGATATGCGCGACCCGCACACCACCGCCGACGCCGTGCCCGACTACACCGCCGGCCTGGACAAGCCGGTGAAGGGCCTGCGTATCGGCCGGCCCATCGGTTACTTCGATGAGAAGCTCGAGCCCGATGTCATCGCGGTCATGGACGCGGTGTATGCCGCGTACCGCAAGCTCGGTTGCGAAGTCATAGACGTGAACATGCCCGACCTGGATGCAGTCAATGCCGCGGGCATGTTGGTGACCTGGGGTGATGTGATAGCCATTCACGGCGAGTGGATGAAAAACCGCGCCGCCGATTACACGCCGCAGACGCGCGGGCGCATCGAGGTGACGCTGGGTGTGTCGGCGCAGGACTACGGCGATGCGCTGCGTTTTCGCGGCCCGGCGCTGCTCGAATTCGCACAAACCGTGTTCAGTAAATGCGATGTGGTGGTGGCGCCGGTGCTGTCTTATCCGGTGCCCAAGTTGTCGGACGTCGATGTCTCCGGCGGCCCCAACACCATGCGCATACTCAACGAAATCACCCGCCTGATGCGGCCGGTGAACTTCCTCGGTCTGCCGGCGCTGTCCGTTCCGGGCGGCTTTACGTCCAACGGCCTGCCTTGCGGCTTCCAGATCATAGGCCGGCCCTTCGCCGAAGCGCTCTTGTATCGCGTCGGCGCGGCCTATGAGAAAGAAAGCGGCCTGCTGTCGCGCACCCCCCAATTACTCGCCTGATCGGACTGACGTGCTCAAACTCTACAAATCCGGCAATTCCATCTGCACGCAGAAGGTGATGATCACGCTGCGCGAAAAAGGCCTCGAGCCCGAAACGCAAAATATCAACCTGTTTGCCAACGAGCAGTACGACCCGGCCTATCTCAAGATCAATCCCAAGGGTGTGGTGCCGACCCTCGTTGACGAGGGCCGTATCATCGT
>CAMDRY010000220.1 GCA_945906975.1 Bordetella parapertussis
GTCGTTGCGCTGGGCTGGCACCGATCGGCACGTGCGAGATCTGGGCGAATGGTATTTATAAAGCGATACCATAATACGGGATAATTTTTGTTTTTCGGGCTTGCCCCCGGCCGCTCAACGCGGGCCGAACAGCAAGGTCCACAGTGTTAGTGTCGTGGCCCGCGCGGCCTGCGCCCGGTCCGGCGGCACGCGCGCGTATTGCGCGCCGTTCAGGCGCAGTCCGTGCTGCAAATGGCGGTACTCGCGGTAGGCGTCGCGCACCGCGTCGGCGAGTGCGCCGGGAATCAGGCCCAGTCCGGCGGCCATTTTGAGCAGCGCGATGTTGCCCAGGTTTTGGGTCAGTTCCGGGTGTGCATGCGCGTGTGCGAGCACCAGGTATTGCACGCAAAATTCGATGTCTATCATGCCGCCGGCGTCGTGCTTGAGGTCGAACTCACCGCTCTTGTTGGGATGGGCGGCGAGCATTTTGGCGCGCATTGCGGCGACTTCGTCGCGCAGGCTGGCGACCTCGCGCGGCAGGCGCAGGATTTGTTCGCGCTCGGCCTCGAACAGCACGCCCACCGCGCCATCGCCGGCGCAAAAACGCGCGCGCGTCAGCGCCTGGTGCTCCCAGATCCAGGCCGATTCGTTTTGGTATTTGCGAAAGGCTTCGATCGAACTGACCATCAGGCCGGAGGCGCCGTTGGGGCGCAGGCGCAGATCCGTCTCGAACAACACCCCGGCCGAGGTCGTGCTCGACAGCCAGGTGTTCATGCGCTGTGCGAGCCGGGCGTAGGTTTCGGCCGCGGCCTCGTCCGGATCGTCATAGATGAAAATGATGTCAAGGTCGGAGGCATAGCCCAGTTCCTTGCCGCCGAGCTTGCCGTAGGCGATGACGGCGAAATGCGGTGTGTCGGTATGGCGGCGCGCCAGTTGTGACCAGCATAAGTCCATCACCACCCGCAGGATCAGGTCGGCTAGCGCCGACAAATGATCGGCCAGACGCTCCACGCTCAGCGCGCCGGCCAGGTCTTGCGCCAGCAGCCGGAACACCTGGGCGTGGTGGGTCTCGCGCAGGATGTCCATCATGCGTTCGGTATCACCCTGGCCGCGGTTTCCTCCCTGGTTTTCGGCCTGGTTTTCGGCCTGATTTTCGGCCTGGTGCTGCGCCAGTTCGGCGCGCAGGTGTTGCTCGAAGCCGGGCCAGTCCGGTTCGGCGTGCAACAGCCGCGTGTCGAGCAGTTCATCGAGCAGGATGGGGTGGCGCGTGAGATAGTCGGCGGCCCAGCTCGAGGACGAGAGCATGGTGGCGATGCGCTCCAGTGCGTGCGGATGCTCGTCGAGCATGGCGAGGTAGGCGGCGCGGCGGCTTATGGTTTCGACCAGCGTGAGGCAGCGTTTGAGGGTGAGGTCCGCTTGCAGAGTCTTGGCCGATTGCTCGATCAGGCGCGGCACCAGCGCGTCAAAGCGCCCGCGGCTGCTCGTAGGCAGGTCGCGGTAGCGGCTGCTGGTGCGCACCGCGGCGAGGTAATCGAGGGTGGACGCAGCCTCTGTGTAGCCGAGGCCGGCGAGCTGTGCGGTCGCCTCGGCGGGCTCCAGCGCGCCCTGCCACAAGGGCGCCATGGCGTGGCGGCCGCTCGCGGCGTTGTCGGAGAACACCGCCTCAAAATGGCGCGTGACCGCGGCGCGCTGGCGCGCAAGAGCGGTCGAAAACGCGGCCCAGTCGGCGTCATCCATCGAGCTTGCGATAAGGGCGCGGTCTTCTTCACCCGTGGGCAGTTCGTGTGTCTGCGCGTCCTCCAGATATTGCAGCCGGTGCTCGAGCTTGCGCAGGTATAGATAGGCCTCGGACAGTTCGGACACCGCTAAGGCAGACAGGAGGTTCTTTTCGCGCAGCACCGCCAGCACCGCCAGCGTGGGCCGGATCTGCAGGCTGCTGTCACGGCCGCCGCGAATGAGCTGGAACACCTGCGCCGTGAATTCGACTTCGCGTATGCCGCCGGGGCCCAGCTTGATGTGCTCGGCCAGATCGCGCCGGCGTACTTCCTGGCGGATTTGGGCGTGCAGTTCGCGCATCGCCCCGATGCTGCCGTAATCGAGGTACTTTCTGAAAATGAAAGGCCGCGTCATGGCAGCAAGATCGGCCTCGTGGCGGTCGGCGAAGGGCTTAAGGTCTGCTGCCGGCATGACACGCGCTTTGATCCAGGCGTAGCGTTCCCATTCGCGCCCGTGTGACACCAGATATTGCTCGAGGGCGTCGAAACTCATCGCCAGCGGACCGCTGTCGCCCCAGGGTCGCAGCCGCATGTCGACACGGAACACGCGCCCGTCCCCGGTTGGCTCGTCGAGGCATTTGATCAGACGCCGTCCGAGCCGGGAAAAATATTCGTGGCGGGTCCGTCCGCCCGGCATTTCGGCATCTTCCGGATAGACAAAAATCAGGTCGATGTCGGAGGACACGTTGAGCTCGCCGCCGCCGAGCTTGCCCATGCCCACAACGAGCATGCGCGTGCCCGGATCGCCGATCTCTGCGCGCATGGCAGCGTCGCATACCCGCAGCGCGGTCGCAATCGCCACCTCGGCCAGGGCGGTCATGGTGCGCGCCACCTCGGCGAAGTCGGCGAGGCCGCCGAGGTCGCGCAGCGCCAGGCGCAGCATCACCCGCTGGCGCAGGCGGCGCAGGGCTGCGGCCAGCGCCGCTTCGCCGGTTTGGGTGACCGGCTTGGCCGGGTCCGCCAGTTCAGCGAGTTCGGCAAGCATTTCGGCGCGCTCGAACGCGTGCTGCGCTCCTGCGGTGAGTTCGCCCGCAAGTTCCGGACGCGCCATCAGCAGGCGTTGCGCGTAGCGGGAATGGTCAAGCCAGGGTTTGAGGTTTTTCACCGCGGATGTCCGATGGGTGTGGGGAGGATAGGGGGTAAAATGTTGTCGTACTCCAAGTGCCGTACTGTCGTCCCGCGCCGTCATGGCGCGTTAGCGTTAGCGTTAGTGTTAGTTAATGCGTCAACACCGTCATCTTGCGTGTCGACACAGTCATCTTACCTTTACGGCCGGGTTGGCCGGATTGAATGGCAAGGCAGCGGCTAAGGGCAGGCGAGCAGACAGGCAGCGACAGATGAGCAATCCCGTCGAAATCATCGAGCACAAAATCGAGCATGCGATCGAGAGCCTCGAGCACGTGCTGCCGCCACCGCGCAGTCCGTGGCGCAAGGCGATGGGAATCATCGCGTGGCTGCTGGTGGCCTTGTATTTCCTCTTTGCCGTGTCTTTTTTGTCCCTGCGCTACTGGGTGCTGCCGCATATCAGTGATTACGCCCAGGACATCGCGGCGACCTTGTCGCGAAACGTCGGCGAGCGCGTCACCATCGGTCAGATTGAAGCCGGCTGGCAGGGCCTGCACCCCTACCTCGAGCTGACCGATTTGCGCATTTATGATCGCAAGGGGGCGGTTGCGCTGGCTTTGCCGGCGGTCAACGCCAAGGTGTCGTGGTGGTCGCTACCGAGGGTGGCACTGCGTTTTCACTCGCTCGAATTTGTCGCGCCCACCCTCTCCATCCGCCGTGATGCCGAGGGACGGTTTTTTGTCGCCGGCCTGGAGATCAAGCAAAGTTCGGGCGACAGTGGTTTTGCCGACTGGCTGCTGGCGCAGCGTGAGGTGGGCATTCGCAATGCGCGTATCAGCTGGCTGGACGAACAGCGTAAAGCGCCGCAACTGGATCTTGCCGATGTGAATTTCCGCCTTGCCAACAGCGGTTCGCATCACCGTTTTGCGCTCAAGGCCGACCCGCCCGACGCGCTCGCATCGGAGCTGGATGTGCGCGGCGATTTCACCGGCGATACGGTGGCGCAATTCCAGCAATGGAACGGCCAGCTTTATAGCGAGTTTGAGTACACCGATCTGGCCGAATGGCAGCGCTGGATCGACTATCCGCTGGAGATCCAGCGCGGCAAGGGCGGCTTGCGCTTGTGGCTGAGGCTGGCTGCGGGGCGGCCAACGGAGATCGTCGCGGACGTGGCGATGGCCAGGCTGGCGACGCGCTTTGCGCCGGAGCTGCCGCTGCTCGAGCTCGAAAGCCTGCAGGGGCGTGTCGGAGCGCGCAGCGGCAAAGAAGATCTTGAGGTGTTCGGCAAGCGCATCGCGATGCGCTCGGGCACCGGCGTGGTGCTGGCGCCGGCGGACTTTGATATCACGCTGCATAACGCGCCCGATGGAAAAACGGGCGGCGGTAACGCGCACGCCAACGGACTGGAGATCGAGCCTCTCGCATGGCTCGCGGATTATCTTCCGCTGGCGGCCGAGGCGCGCAAGGCGCTGGCAGAGGCAAAGCCCGGGGGCGCCATCAATGAACTCAAGATCGAGTGGGTGGGTGAATTGCCGCTGCCTGCGCAATTCACCGCGCGCGGCCGTTTTACACGGCTGAGTATGAACCGTTACGCCGGGGTTCCCGGTTTCTCCGGGTTGACCGGGAGTATCGATGGCAATGAACGCAGCGGCAGCCTCGCATTCAATTCCGGGAAAGCCGTGATCGATCTGGCCGGCATGCTGAGCGATCCACGGCTTGAGCTGGACAGGCTCACCGGGCAACTGGGCTGGACCCGTTTGCGCGACGGGCAGCTTGAAATGCGCGTGGCCAATTTGAGCGTCGCCAACAAGGACATGGCTGGCACAGCGTTTGGATCCTGGATCGCCGCGGCAGCCGGGCCGGGGACCGTGGATGTTACGGCGCGCTTGACACGCGCCGATGTTAGTGCCGTCCACCGTTATCTGCCAGACTTTGTCGGGCCGGCGACCGTCAACTGGCTCAAGCGTGCGCTGGTGGTGGCGAACTCCAATGACGTGCGTTTTCGTATCAAGGGTGATCTGCGCGAGTTTCCTTGGGACGGAGGAAAGAACGGCCAGTTTCAGGTCGTCGCCAAGGTGCGCGATGGCACGCTCGATTATGCCGCGGGATGGCCGCGCATCACCGGTATCGCAGCGGATCTTTCGCTCGAGGGTAAGCGCCTGTTGTTGACCGCTTCGCGCGCCTCGATACTGGGAGCGCGGCTGACCGGTGTGAAGGTGGGCATTGCCGACCTGATACATCACGATGAGCTGCTGACCGTCGAGGGCAACGCCGATGGTCCGACGGCGGAGTTTTTCAAATTTATCGATACCAGTCCGGTGGCGGGCATGATCGATCATTTTACCGAGCACGCCCTGGTCGAGGGTACGGGCCGGCTGCAGTTGCGCATGGACCTGCCGCTGCGACGACTGGCCGAGCTCAAGGTCGCCGGCAACTACCAGTTCAACAACAACCAGGTGAAGCTGGACCCGGACCTGCCGCCCATTTCGCAGATCAACGGCAGGCTCGATTTCACCCAAGCCGGCGTTAGCGTGCGCGCCATCACGGCGCAACTTCTTGGCGGCTCGCTGACGATCGCCGCCGCTACGCGCGAGGGCCTGCTCAGCGTCAATGCGCAGGGCACGCTCAACGCCGCCGGCCTGAAGCGCTTTGCCGATTCGCCGGTCACCCGCGCCATGCAGGGCGCGACGCCGTATCGCGCCACCATCAACATCAAAAAGCGCGCAGCCGATCTGTTGATTACCTCGGACCTGCAGGGGCTGGCGCTTGATTTGCCCGCGCCGCTGAACAAGGCTGCCAACGAAATCCTGCCGCTGCGCCTGGAGCGCACCAACCTGAACGAGCAGGAAGCGGCGCGGCGCGGTGTGCGCGCGCGTCCCGAGGTGCGCGGCGGTGTGCGCGGTGAAGTGCAGGGTGACGCCATCAGTGCGAGCCTGGGCAAGATCGTGTCGATGCAACTGCTGCGTCGCAAGGAGGGGGACGATTACCGTATTTTGCGCGGCGGTATCGCCTTCAACGAGGCGGCCAGTGTGCCCGATCGCTTCGGCCTGCAGATCACAGGCAATGTGCGAAACCTCGATGTCG
>CAMDRY010000221.1 GCA_945906975.1 Bordetella parapertussis
GTCATGGTTTAGCAATTTCATTCCATTGCGTGAAATTGCCTCGAAATTGGCCCCACGCGCGACCAGGGTAAGGTCCTCACCGGACAGCGCCAGCTTGACGCCAACATAGCCCCCAATGGAGCCCGCCCCAACGATGCAGATTTTCATACACGTCCCTTCAGGTGCAGCGCTAATACCACGCCGCTATCGACAAGCTTACTGCGCGAGCAGAGGCGACGCAATCAATTTGTCAAAATGAATTTGACATTTCAATACGGTATTGCAGGCCTTTGTTTTCTTGACAAAGTTTGCCCGGAGAAAGGATAATGGCGGGCTTCACAAAGCAGCTCCAAAGCCCAAATTTCCGGTGATATAGCTCAGTTGGTTAGAGCACAGCACTCATAATGCTGGGGTCGGTGGTTCAAATCCACCTATCACCACCACCATCCCGCCTCGCCCCAACCCAAGGTGCGCAGTGCCCATAACATGCGGCGCACGTTAGCATTGGCGAATTAGCGCATTCGCGCGCCGACTGCGCAGCCGGCGGCCATGCCAAGGGGAGGAGCCAGCCGCGCGCGGCAATCGCGGCATGGATAAGCAGCAATTGTCGCCGCGACGCCGAACACGGACCACCAGCCGGTTGGCCCACAGCACGCGGTACAAGGTACACGGTACAAGGGGGCACACTGGGTACAATGGGCGCTCGCGGAGTTAGACACACAGAATACCCATGCCAGTAACGGCGACATTCGGATGTAGCCCCCATGTTTAAACACTTTTTATTGCTTTTGGCCGCGCTCGTAACGCTTCCCGCGTCAGGGCAGTTTCGCAGCATTCCCGATGACACCAAGCGCGGCACCATGACGCATTTGCGCGAAATGCATATCTCGCTCGATGGGCAGCCGGTCAACCTGGCCGCGGGAGCGCAAATTCGCGGCACCAACAACCTGATCATCGTGCCCCATCAGTTACCACCACAATCTTTGGTCAAATATCAGTTCGACACCACCGGCCAGATCATCCGGGTATGGATCCTGACGCCCGAAGAAGCGGCACGACCAGACAAACCGAAGCCATAACAGGGCAGTCACGCGAGCATGGCAAAAAAACTGTACATCAAGACTTTCGGCTGCCAGATGAACGAGTACGACTCGGCCAAGATGGCCGATGTGCTCGCCGCCGCCGACGGCTACGAACAAACCAGCGACCCGAACGAGGCCGACCTGATCCTTTTCAACACCTGTTCGGTGCGCGAAAAGGCGCAGGAAAAAGTGTTCAGCGACCTCGGCCGTGTGCGCCCGATAAAAATAGGCCGCCCGGACGTGCTCATCGGCGTCGGCGGCTGCGTTGCCAGCCAGGAAGGCGCGGCCATCGTTTCACGCGCACCCTATGTCGATGTGGTATTCGGCCCGCAAACCCTGCATCGCCTGCCGGAACTGCTGGCCAAGCGCCGCGAAAGCGGCCGGCCCCAGATCGACATTTCCTTTCCGGCGATTGAAAAATTCGATCATCTGCCCCCGGCCAGGGTCGATGGCGCCAGCGCCTATGTATCGATCATGGAGGGCTGCAGCAAGTATTGCAGCTTCTGCGTCGTTCCCTACACCCGCGGCGAGGAAGTTTCGCGTCCGCTCGAAGACATCCTGACCGAAGTCGCAGAGTTGACCGCGCAGGGCGTGAAAGAAGTGACCTTGCTCGGACAGAACGTCAACGCCTACCGCGCCCCGCTTGGCGAAACGGGCGCGGGAACCGAGGCCGGTGATTTCACGCTGCTGCTTGAGTACGTCGCCGCCATGCCCGGCATCGAGCGCGTGCGCTACAGCACCTCCCACCCGAAGGAATTCACGCAACGCCTGATCGACCTGTATGCCACCGAACCCAAGCTGGTGAGCCACGTTCACCTGCCCGTGCAGTCGGGGTCCGATCGCGTGCTGGCCGCGATGAAACGCGGCTACACCGCCCTCGAATACAAATCCATCGTCCGCCGGCTGCGCCGTGCCCGCCCCGGCATTTCCATCACATCGGATTTCATCGTCGGCTTCCCCGGCGAGACGGATGCCGATTTTGCCGCAACCATGACTCTCATCGACGAGGTTGGTTTCGATAACTCTTTCTCTTTCCTGTACAGCCCGCGTCCGGGAACACCGGCCGCATCGCTGCAGGACGACACGCCACATGATGTGAAGGCCGCGCGCCTGGAAAAGCTGCAGGCGGCGATTGCCGCAAACGAAACCGTCATCGGGAAAAACATGCTTGGCACAACGCAGCGCGTCATGGTCGAACGCCAGTCAAAAAAGGCCCTGGGCGAACTCGCCGGACGCACCGACAACAACCGCATCGTCAATTTCCCCGGGCCGGCCTTGCATATCGGCAGTTTCATGCAGGTGCGCATCACGGGCAATTTCGCCCATTCGCTGCGTGGCGAAGCCGCGTTGCCCGCAGCCGCTACGGACATGGCCGCAGCCCATGCGCTGGCGCGGTAATGCGCTGCGTACCCCAAAAAAATTGAGGCCCACCACATGAGCACCTCCGCCGTGAAACCCCGGCCTGTCGAATTGACCCTTACACCCGTCGACAATGAGCGCCTCGCCATTCTGTGCGGCCCCCTCGACGAAAACCTGCGCCAGATAGAACTCGCACTGGATGTCACCATTGCCCGCCGCGGCGAGCGCTTCAGCGTACGCGGCGCCAATGAACAGGCGGCGCGCACGGTACGCCTGCTGCAAAAATTCTACGACGAGTCGGCGAACGGACTCTCGGTGGACAGCATCCAGCTGGGACTGGTTGAATATCAACTCGCCGCCGCTGAGGAAAGCGGCGCGCCGGTGTTGGTCACGCGCAAAGGCGATTTGCGCGGCCGCACACCCCGCCAGCGCGCCTACCTCAAAGCGATTTTCGAGAACGACATCAGCTTTGCCATCGGACCGGCGGGCACGGGCAAGACCTATCTGGCTGTCGCCTGCGCCGTGGACCAGCTCGAACGCGATGCGGTAAAGCGCATCATTCTCGTGCGCCCCGCCGTCGAAGCCGGTGAGCGCCTCGGTTTTCTGCCGGGCGACCTGACGCAAAAAGTCGATCCTTACCTGCGCCCACTCTACGACGCACTCTACGATCTGATGGGCTTTGACAAGGTCGGCAAGATGTTCGAGCGCAACGCCATTGAAGTGGCGCCGCTCGCCTACATGCGGGGACGCACGCTTAACCACGCCTTCATCATCCTTGACGAAGCGCAGAACACCACGCCCGAGCAGATGAAAATGTTCCTCACACGCATCGGATTTGGCACCAAGGCGGTGATCACCGGCGATGTCACCCAGATTGACCTGCCGCGTGGCGCCAAAAGCGGCCTTATCGAGGCGCGGCGCGTGCTCGCCGATGTGCGCGGCATCGAATTTTGCGAATTCCGCAGCGAAGACGTGGTGCGCCATCCGCTGGTGGCCAGAATCGTCGACGCCTACGAACTGGAAATAAAACGCAACGAGGATGCCGAAAAAGCCGCCGCCGAGCGGCGCGCTGCGGAACGCGAGACCGCCGCCCCAAACCGGCCCGCAGGCAGCCACGAGCGCGCATGACAGCGCCACAACGCGCAGGTTTGCAGCCCGGTTTGCGCGCCACAAACGGCGTAAAAAACGTCATTGACGTTCAGGTCGCCTCCCGGGCCAAAGGAATACCGGGAAAAACCATGCTGCGCCGCTGGGCGCGTGCGGCGCTGGTATCGGGCAAACCGGCGAGCCTGACCCTGCGCGTGGTTCCCCTCGGGGAGGCACGCGCGCTGAACAGCGCCTATCGCGGCAAAGACTATGCAACCAACGTTCTCACCTTCGAGTACGGCGCGGACCCGGGCGGCGGCCTGCATGGCGATATCGTGCTTTGCGCCGCCGTGGTCGCCGCCGAGGCCAAGCGCCAGGGTAAATCGCTGACAAGCCACTACGCCCACCTGACGGTTCACGGCGTGCTGCACATGCAGGGCTACGACCATGAGGGGACGGCCGATGCGCGCAAGATGGAATCCCTCGAAATTAAATTGCTGGCCAAACTCGGGTATGCTGACCCTTACAGGTGAATAGCAAACGGCAAACGGATAAATGGTCAAAGTCGGCGGCGAATAAAATACTGCCTGCGCACGCACTCCACGATTTGCACGATTGACGAGCCCCCACTCACCCCCCCTATGTACGAAAGCCCAAACCACAAGCCCACCCTGCTCGAGCGTCTGTCGGCGCTGATCATGCGCGAACCGGAAGACCGCGCGCAACTGATCGAACTGCTGCACTCGGCCTTCGAGCGCAACCTGCTCGACGCCGACGCCCTGGCCATGATCGAGGGTGCCATGCAGGTCTCGGAAATGCAGGTGCGCGACATCATGATTCCGCGCGCGCAAATGGACATGATCGACATCAACGGCACGCCCGATCAGTTCATCCCCCATGTCATCGCCACCGCCCACTCGCGCTTCCCGGTCGTGGACAAAAGCCGCGATGAAGTGATAGGCATATTGCTGGCCAAGGATTTACTGCGTTATTACGCCGGCGAGGAAGAGTTCAACGTGCGCGATATGCTGCGCCCGGCCGTGTTCGTGCCCGAGGCCAAGCGCCTCAATGTGTTGCTGCGCGAGTTCCGCGCCAAGCGCAACCACATGGCGGTGGTCGTTGACGAGTACGGCGGCGTGGCCGGACTGGTAACCATAGAGGACGTGCTCGAGCAGATCGTCGGCGAAATAGAGGACGAATACGATTTCGACGAGGCCGGTGACAACATCATCACTGAACCGCGCGGCCGCTACCGCGTGAAAGCGCAGACCGAGATCGGGGATTTCAACGCCGTCTTTGAAACAGGCTTTTCCGAAGAGGACCAGGATACCGTTGGCGGCCTCGTCATCGCGCGTTTCGGTCACATGCCGAAACGCGGCGAGAGCATACTCATCGACGGCCTGAAGTTCGTGGTGCAGCGCGCTGACAGCCGACGCCTGCATACCCTGCAGGTCGAGCGCGTCAAGCCGCTCTGATCGGTGCACCCGGGTAGCCCGTTGCCCCGACTGTCCAGTCTTCGCTTCCCGGCGATCGCCTTTTTTCTGGGGGCGGGAAGCGTCGCCGGATACGCGCCGCTTAACTGGTTTGCCATTCCCCTCCTCGCGCTCGCGGGCCTGTTCTTCATCTGGCACCGAGTCGCATCGGCGCGCGAGGCGGCGCTGACCGGTTTCGCTTTCGGGCTCGGCCTGTTCGGCGTCGGCGTCTCATGGGTTTATGTGAGCCTGCATGATTACGGCATGATGCCCGCCCCGCTCGCGGCGCTCGCCACCGCGCTCTTTTGCGCCTACCTGGCCCTGCATCCAGCCCTGGTCGGCTGGCTGCTGGCACGCCTGCAAATACCGCTGGTCGTACGCATGCTGGTTGCGGCACCCGCGCTTTGGGTGATGGTCGAGTGGTTGCGACTCTGGATTTTCACCGGCTTTCCCTGGCTTGCACTCGGCTACTCGCAACTGGACGGACCGCTTTCGGGCTTTGCACCGCTGTCCGGCGTCTACGGTGTTTCGTTGATCTCAAGCGCCGCTGCGGCGCTGCTCGCCTGGGCGTTTGCGGCACGTGGAATGGCGCTGCTTGCCGCTCCAGCCGGATTGGCGCTGCTCTTCGTTTGCGGCCACGGCCTGACCCAGATCGAATGGACCGATGCGGTCGGCGAACCCCTTACCGTGCGTCTGCTGCAAGGCAATGTTCCACAGGAAATGAAGTTTATCGAGGGCAGGTATGAAACGACGCTTGCAGCCTACGAGCGGCTCGCCGACGCTAAGCCGGCGCGCCTGGTCATCACCCCGGAAACGGCAATTCCGCGTTTTCTCGACGGCGTGTCCCCGGACTACCTGCGGCGACTGGAGGCGATCGCCCGCAAGAATGATGGCGATATGCTGATCGGTGTGCCGGCAC
>CAMDRY010000222.1 GCA_945906975.1 Bordetella parapertussis
CGCCTCGGTCGCATCGTCGCTTGAAGCGTTTGAACGCCATCGGGCGGAACATCTGGAAAGGCCCGTCTGGTGCGGCTTTCCAGATGCCCGCCTGGTTGCAAGAAATGTCGAGAGCCCCTTGACGTTCCTGAAGCCGACGTGACGCAAGCCGTCAAATATTTTCGCGGTGAGGCCGAACTCGCAGCCCGTCGTGCCGGCCTGCCGCAGCCGGATTTTCCGCCCGACCTGCCGGTCAGCGCGCGACGCGAGGACATTGCCCGTGCTATCAGCGAGCACCAGGTGGTCATCGTCTGCGGGGAAACCGGCTCGGGCAAGACCACGCAGTTGCCCAAGATCTGCCTGTCGCTGGGGCGCGGCGTCGCCGGATTGATCGGACACACCCAGCCGCGGCGCATCGCCGCCCGTGCCACCGCGACGCGTATCGCCGAGGAGCTGAAGACGGAACTTGGCGGTGCCGTCGGCTACAAGATCCGCTTTAACGACCGCATCGGTCCGAAAAGCTACGTCAAGTTGATGACCGACGGCATCCTGCTGGCGGAAACACAGGGTGATCCGACGCTGTCGCAGTACGACACGCTGATCATTGACGAGGCGCACGAACGCAGCCTCAACATCGACTTCCTGCTCGGCTACCTCAAGCAACTGCTGCCGCGCCGGCCCGACCTTAAAGTCATCATCACTTCGGCGACGATCGATGCGGAGCGCTTCGCCAATCACTTTGCCGCCGGCGGCAAGCCGGCGCCGGTGATCGAGGTGTCCGGCCGGCTTTACCCGGTGGAGGTGCGTTACCGGCAACCGGAGCCGGACGAATCCGGTGAGATCGACATCGAAGCGGCGATCGTCGATGCGGTGGACGAGCTCGCCCGTATCGGCCAGGGCGATGTCCTGGTGTTCCTGCCGGGGGAGCGCGAAATCCGCGACACGGCCGAGGCCTTGCGCAAACACCACCCGCCCCACACCGAGGTGTTGCCGCTGTATTCAAGGCTCACCGCCGCCGAGCAGGATAGGGTGTTTCGCTCGCATACCGGCAGGCGTATCGTGCTGGCCACCAACGTAGCGGAAACCTCCCTGACGGTGCCGGGGATACGCTATGTGGTCGACGTCGGGCAGGCGCGGGTCAAGCGCTACAGCTATCGCAGCAAGGTCGAGCAGTTGCAGGTCGAAAAGGTCTCCCAGGCTGCGGCCCGCCAGCGCGCCGGCCGTTGCGGCCGCGTCGCGAGTGGCGTGTGCATCAGGCTCTATGACGAAGCCGACCACAACGCCCGCCCCGCCTACACCGACCCGGAAATTTTGCGCTCATCGCTCGCGGCGGTGATCCTGCGCATGAAGTCGCTGCATCTTGGCGAGGTCGAGGACTTTCCCTTCATCGAGCCGCCGCTGCCGCGCGCCATCGCCGATGGCTATGCGCTGCTCAACGAACTGGGTGCGGTGGATGACGACAATAATCTCACCGCCACCGGCCGGCAACTGGCGAAACTGCCGCTGGATCCGCGCATCGGCCGCATGATCCTGGCGGCACGCAACGAAAACGCGCTGGCCGAAGTACTGGTTATCGCCGCCGCGCTGTCGGTGCAGGATCCGCGCGACCGGCCGCACGATCGCGCCCAGGCCGCCGATGCCGCCCACCAAAAGTTCAACGACGAGAAATCCGATTTCCTTGCCTATGTCAAGCTGTGGGCATTCTACGAGCAGGCGCAGGCGCAAAACTCGCACCGCAAGCTGGCGCGGCTGTGCCACGATAATTTTCTTTCCTTCAACCGCATGCGCGAGTGGCGCGACATCCATTCCCAGCTCAAGGAAATGACCGCGGAGCTTAGCTGGAAGAGCGCGACGGGCAGCGCCAGTTTTGCGCAAATCCATCGCGCGCTGCTGACCGGCTTGCTCGGTAATATCGGGCTCAAGTCGGACGAGGGGCATTACCTTGGCGCGCGCGGCATCCGTTTCTGGGTGCATCCGGGCTCCAGCCTTGTGAAGAAGGCCGGACGCTGGGTCATGGCGGCCGAGCTGACCGAGACGACGCGCCTTTACGCGCGCTGTGTCGCCACCGTCGACGCCGAGTGGCTGGAGAGCGTGGGCGGCCACCTGGTGCGCAAGAGCTACAGCGAGCCGCACTGGGAGAAAAAGCCCGCGCATGTGGCGGCCTTTGAACGCGCGTCGTTCTATGGGCTGCTGCTCTACGCCAACCGCCGCGTGCATTACGGGCCGATGGACCCGAAGTTGTCGCGCGAGCTGTTTATCCGCCAGGCGCTGGTCGAGGGCGAATACGAATCGCGTGCGCCCTTCTACCAGCACAACCGCAAGCTGATCGAGGATATCGAACGTCTGGAGCATAAATCGAGGCGTCCGGACGTGCTGGTCGATGACGATTTGATTTACGCCTTCTACGACTCGCTGGTGCCCGCCGGCATGCACAACGGCGCGAGCTTCGACACCTGGCGGCGCGAGGCCGAGGAAAAGGATCCGCGGCTGCTGTTTCTCAAGCGCGAAGACCTGATGCGCCACGAGGCGGCGGGTATCACCACCGAGCAGTTCCCGCACCAGATTGAAATGGCCGGGCGCAAGCTGGCGCTCGAATACCTGCACGATCCGGGCGGGCCGCGCGACGGCGTGACGCTGACGGTGCCGCTGGTGGCGCTCAACCAGTTGCCGGCGGCCGTCTGCGACTGGCTGGTACCCGGGCTGCTCAAAGAGAAGGTGCAATTGCTGGCCAAGTCGCTGCCGCAGCGCCTGCGCCACCGGCTCGGGCCGCTGGCCGAGTTCGCCGAAGGGTTTGTCGCCGCACCGCGTTCCGATGTGCCCCTGGTCGACGCCATTGCCCGTCACGCGCGCATTGCACTGGGGCTGGTCGTTCCGCTCGATGCCTTCCGGCCGGAACTGCTGCCGGCGCATCTGAGTATGAATTTTCGTGTGATCGACGAGCACGGCCGCCAGCTCGCCCTGGGTCGCAGCCTGGCGCAGTTGCGCGGCGAGCTGGGCGCGGCGGCGGGGGAACGCTTTGCCGAAGTGGTCGAGCAAAGCGACGTGCTGCCCGACAGTGAGCGCTTTACCGAATGGGGATTTGGCGATATCGAGGAACTGGTCGAAATCAGGCGGGGCAACCAGACGCTGATCGGTTACCCGGTGCTGACCGATCGCGGCGATGCGGTCAGCATGGACGTGATGGACGATGTGGACAAGGCGCGCGCATTGCACCGCCTCGGCCTGCGCCGCTTGTTCATGCTGGCCTTGCGTGAGCAGACAAAGTTTCTGGAAAAAAATCTCGCCGGTCTGCGCGATATGGCGCTGGTCTATGCCGCGCTCGATTTCGGCAAGGGCGAGGGCACGCCCTTGCGTGAGCAATTGATTGCCGCGGCCTTTGAGCGCGCCTGCATGGCCGATCCTCTGCCCGCCACCAAGGCGCAGTTCGAGTTGCGCTGCACCGAGGCCAAATCGCGGCTCAACCTCATTGCCAATGAGCTATGCCGGCTGGTCGGCGGCATCCTTGGCGAGTACCAGGCGCTGCAGAAAAAGCTGCAGGGTGCGAAGGCTTTTGCCCAGGTGGTGCAGGACGTGCAGGAGCAGTTCTCGCGCCTGATCGTGAAGGATTTTATCGCCGCGACGCCCTTTGAACGCCTGCAGCATTTTCCGCGCTACCTCAAGGCGGCGGCATTGCGCATTGACAAGCTGCGGACTTCCGGTGAAAACGGCGCCGTCCGCGATGCGCGGCTGATGGCGGATTTCATGCCGCTGTGCCAGCAGTGGCAGCGCGAGGACTTGAAGCACAAAAAGGCCCGTGCCGCGCATCCGCAGCTGGAACAATTCCGCTGGCTGCTGGAGGAGTTACGGGTGCAGTTGCACGCCCAGGAGCTACGCACGCCGGCACCGGTGTCGGTCAAGCGTCTGCAAAAAATGTGGCAGGCGATGGAGCGCTGAGACGGCGATACAGGGCCGGGCGCCCCGCCCAAGGCGGCCCGGGCATTGCGCGTAAAATGCCGGCCGGGATGTGTCAAACAACAAGGTGCAAACGTGAAAAAGACCGATCTGGAAAAACTCAAGGGCTCAAAAATCAATGCGCAGGTGGGTAAAGCCGTAAAGCCCGGCTTGTTTGGCAAGGGCGAGTTGCCCGCGCCCAACCGGCGCGAGCAGCGCAAACTTGACCAGGCCGCCGGCCTCGTTTCCTTCGCCTGCAAACTGGACGGCGAACTGGTGAATCAGTTGCAGGCTCTGGCGCAGGGGCGCGAGGGCGGGCTGGGTGAGCTTGTCGCCGAGTTGCTAAAAAAAGCCATGGTCAAAAAATAAGCGCTGTCCGCGCTGTCCGTGCCGTTGGTGCGGCGCCGCTCAGTCGCCGGATTTTTTGTCTGTCTCCAGTCCAGGCCCAAGCCCAAGCCCGAGGGCACGCCAGCCTTCCGGCCCGATGCGGCGCAGGGTCTCGATGTTGCGCTGGTAGATCGCATCGGTGTCCGGATGCGCTTCTACCGCCCGCTCCACACTGTCTTCGCGCAACAGGTGCAGCATCGGATAGGGCGAGCGGTTGCTGTAATTGCTGATGTCGTCGGCTTCGGTGCCGGCGAAGCGGTAGTCCGGATGAAAGCTGGCAACCTGGATGATGCCTTCGAGATCGAGGGCCGCCAGCGCGGCATCGGCGACATCGAGGAAATCGTTGTAGTCGAGAAAATCCTGAAAAACGTACGGGTGGATTAGCAGCGTCGTTTCAACACCCTCGGGATGCGCCTCCGCCAGTGTTTCCAGTTCGCCTTCAAGGTCGGCCAGCAGCGCCTGTTCGCTGCGCGCGCTGCTGAGGGCAAAGCGGATGCGACCGCTGGCGTAGGCCGGTTTTGCAAACGGGCACAGGTTGAGGCCGATGACGGCTTTCTCCAGCCAGAGCCTGGTAGATGCGATGATCTGGGCGCTTTGCTCCCCGCCGGGCTTGCTGTCATCGGGCTGCATTTGCTTTATCCTCCAGCGTCACTTTTATAACCATGCATTTTATAACCATGCAAGTCTACACGGCATAGGGCAGATGGCACTCAAGTCAACGATATTCAAGGCGGAGATACAAATCGCCGACATGGATCGCGCCTATTACGCTGATCATGCGTTCACCATCGCCCGCCATCCGTCAGAAACGGATGAGCGCATGATGATGCGTCTGCTGGCTTTTGTGCTCAACGCGGATGACAGCCTGGTTTTTGCCGGCGGACTGAGCGTTGAGGACGAGCCCGACCTGTGGCGCAAGGATCTCACCGGCTCGATCGAACTGTGGGTCGAGGTCGGGCTGCCGGAAGAGAAACTGGTCCGCCGTGCCTGCGGGCGTGCCAGGGCGGTGCATGTCTGCTGCTACGGCGGACATGCGGCACAGTTATGGTGGAAGTCGGTCGCCGACAAGTTGACGCGCCAGGAAAATCTCGCGGTTACGGAGATTTCGCAGGAGGCCTCACGCGCCATGGCCAAGCTGGCGCAGCGCACGATGCGCCTGCAATACACCATCCAGGAGGCAGAGATCTGGATTACCGATGGCGTGACTTCGGTGCAGGTGGAGCCGGTGTTGTTGCGGCCATTTCGCGATACGCGAAAGTGATGGCTGGAAATGCCCGGCTGGCGCGGGTTTGCAGCCGGTATGCGAATTCAAGTTCGAAGTGCGACGGGTCAGAACAAGGCGCGAATACCGACTGAGTTCCACCTTCGGTCCGGCGTATATCCAGACTGCATGCCGTAGGTACCGTCGATCTGGAGTTTGTCCGGGATGATCCAGAGGCGCAGACCGATCTGGCGGTTCGGCCGTTCACTGGTCTGGCCGTAGGTTTCGACAATGCCGATCAGGCGCGGCGTGAAGACGATTTCGGTGCCAAGGCCCCAGGTGCCTGTCGCGACATCACGCACGCGGTCCTTGATCGTACCCAGGT
>CAMDRY010000223.1 GCA_945906975.1 Bordetella parapertussis
CGGTGCATCTCATGCGTGCGGATTTGTACCTCCAGGCCGTGCCCGTCCGGACCGGTCACGGCGGTGTGCAGCGAACGGTAGTCGTTGGCCTTGGGTCGTGAAATGTAATCATCGAACTCGCGTGGAATGGGCGTCCATAGGTTGTGCACCACCCCGAGCACCGCATAGCAATCCTTGACATCATCAACCAACACACGCAGCCCGCGCAGGTCGAACAGCTCGTCGAACGCCAGCGACTTGGCGCGCATCTTGTTCCAGATGCTATACAGATGCTTCGGACGTCCGCTGATCTGCGCCTTGATGCCGGCGGCGGCGAGCTCCGCGGCGAGCTGCTTTTCGACATCAGCGATGAAGCCCTCGCGCGCGCCGCGCGTCTCATCGAGGCGGCGGGCGATGTCCTTGTAGGCCGCCGGCTGCAGGTAACGAAAGGACATATCCTCCATTTCCCACTTCAACTGCCAGACCCCCAGACGATTGGCCAAGGGGGCATAAATGTCGAGCGTTTCCTGCGCCACCGCGCGCCGCTCCGCCTCGGGCGCCGCCGCAAGAAAGCGCAGCGACTGTGCGCGACTGGCCAGGCGCAGCAGCACCACGCGAATATCGCCGACCATGGCAAGCAGCATTTTGCGCAGCACTTCGGCCTGCGCGCGCCGGCCCTCCGCCGACAAACCCTGGCTGTCCAGCTTGCGCGTCACCACGCGCATGCTGTTGAGCCGCGCTATCCCGGCGACCAGATCGGCCACCGGTTTGCCAAAGCGCATCTCCAACACCGCGCCACTCGCCTCGATGCAGTCCGGTATATTGAACAACAGCCCCGCCGCGCGCGTCTCTGCATCAAGGCGCAAGGCGGCAAGGTCCCGCGCCAGGCCCAGCGCGTGCGCCATCGCCGCTTCGCCGGTGCCAAGCAGCCTGGCCGCATAGGTCTCCTGTGCAAAGGCGTGGGCCCGCAGCACCCGCTCGCGATCTTCACCGGCCAAGCCCTCCACCAGTGCGTCAACGGGGGCGTCGACGGGGGCTGCAACCGGCGCGTCGGGGGCATCAAACAACGCCAGCCCTGCGGATGCGACCCTCGGCAGCGGTTGCGGCTGGAGCCCCTGTTCCGCGGCGTTTTCCGGTCGATGTGGCGTGGAGGACATGCGTCGATTATACGACCCCGCCCAAGGGCCATTTACACGTTCGAGCCCGATCAGCCGCCGTGAAACGCACGCCTCTGCTAGGCTTCGTCGCGCCTGATGTGGCAAGTTTCTGATGCGGCGAGTATCTGATACGACGCAGCCGGTCCGGGCCCGGCGCGGCAATCCGCGTTGCGACAAACGCGCCACCCTCCCCACAAACGGAAAGGCTTACAACATCTTGGACACTCAGGTAGCGATCGCCGGCGGCGGCCCGGTCGGACTGATGCTCGCACTGTTTCTCGACCGCCATGGCGTCAAGACCGTGGTGTTCAACAACGAGAAAATATCGCGCTGGCACCCCAAGGGCAGCACGCACAACTCGCGCACCATGGAGCACTACCGGCGCCTGGGCATTGCCACACAGGTGCGCCGCCTCGGCCTCCCGGCAGATCACCCGACCGATGTTGCCTACTTCACCCGTTACAACGCCTGGGAACTGGCGCGCGTGGTGATGCCATCCGAAGAGGAAAAAGTGCGCGCCGTCATCGCCGCGCCGCGTATCCACCAGAATTTCGAACCCATCCACCGCGCCAACCAGATGTACGTAGAGCGCTTCTTGCTCGAGCACGCGCGCACCCGTCCCAACATCACACTGCGGTTTGGCTGGCAGGTCGGTGAATTTTCCGAGAACGCCGAAGGAGTCACGCTGCAAGCCGGGCGGGTGGCGGAACACGCCGCCGAAGCAGACGACTACCTTGGCACCGCCCTCGGCACAACCGGCGAGACCGAACGATGGCAGGCGCAATACCTCGTCGGCAGCGACGGCGGACAAAGCCACGTGCGCCGCACGCTGGGCATCCGCTACGAGGGCCACGACACACTCAAACAGGCCTTCCTCGGCGGACGCATGGTCGCCAGCCACCTGCGTGTTCCCGAACTTGCGCAGGATTTTTTCACCGGCCGCCGCGCCTGGCAATACTGGGTGGTGAACCCGGAAATTCGCACCGCGCTGGTGTCCCTCAATGGCAAGGACGAATTTTTGTACTGGACGCGCCTGCCTGAGGGCGGCACGCTCGATAATGCCGAGATCGCGCGCGGGGTGCGCCTTGCCAGCGGCGCAAATCTCGACGTCGAGGTTCTGGGCAACCGCAACTGGACCGCCGGTGTCGCACTGTGGGCCGAGCGCTTCTGGAGCGGCGGTCGCATTTTTCTCGCCGGTGACGCCATTCACCTGTTCACCCCCACCGGCGGCTTTGGCATGAACACCGGCATAGACGGCGCGGCCAACCTGGCCTGGAAGCTCGCCGCCATGGTGCAAGGCTGGGGCGGCCCGGGTCTGCTGGAGAGCTACGAGGCCGAGCGCAAACCGATCGCCGCGCGCAACACCACGGCGGCGCAAACACTGGCCAAAAACGTCGGCGCAATCAAGGTCTCGGAGGCGATGGAACACGACGGCCACGCCGGCGAGGACGCACGCCGGCAGGCGGGCGAATACCTCGCCACCTTTGGCGAGGAGTTCGGCTCCATCGGCGTGCAGCTTGGCGCGCGCTATGACGGCTCCAGGCTCATCGCCGAGGACGGCGCGCCGCCGACCGACAGCTACACCGCCTACACCCCAAGCGGCGTTCCAGGCGGACGGGCACCGCATTTTTTCCTCGACCCGCCGGGCATGCCGGTGCGCCGCTCGCTCTACGATTTGTTCGGCATCGGCTTCACGCTGCTGCGCCTGGCACCCGGTGCCCCCGGCGGCGAAGCCCTCGCGCGTGCGGCACAGCGGCGCGGCGTGCCGCTCACCGTTGTCGATGCGTTTGACGAGGACGGGCGTGCACTGTACGGCCGCGACCTCGCCCTGGTTCGCCCGGACCAGCACCTGGCCTGGCGCGGCGACAGCCTGCCCGATGATGCCGATGCCCTGCTCGCGCGACTGACCGGGCACGGCTGAATATCGGCACAAGGTCAAGCTGGCCACCGCCATCATCGGCATATCGTCTATCCACCTGCTCAAGACCTTCATCAACGCGCAGAATTTCGACGAAAAGACACTAATGTGGCAGACGCTCATCCACCTGTCGTTTGTCATCTCAGCCATAGCCATCGCCTACACCGAAAAAATAACGCAATCGACGCGTCACTAAACCCCGAACCCTGCTAAAAAACCCGCAGCTCAGGTGGCCGGTTTGGCCGCCGCCAGCCGCATCACCAGATAGCCGGCGACGCCGGCCATGACGGAGCCCGCGAGCACACCAAGCCGCACCAGTGTCATCAGCTGCTCGTCGGATTCATCAAAGGCAAGCGAGCCGATGAACAAGCTCATGGTGAAGCCAATGCCGCACAACAGCGCCATGGCGAAAAACTGCACGCGGCTCGCCCCCTCGGGCAGGCTGCCCCAACCGAGCCGCATCATCAAGGCGCAGGCAAGACAGATGCCCAGCGGCTTGCCGATGAGCAAGCCCAACGCAATGCCCATGGGCACCCCGGAGAAGAAACTATCCGCGGTGATGCCCCCCAGCGGCACACCGGCGTTGCAAAAGGCAAACACCGGCAGCACGCCAAACGCCACCCACGGATGCAGCGCGTGCTCCATCTGCAACAGCGGCGATTCGCCCGCCACATTGCGTTTGCGCATTGGAATCGCCAGCGCACAGGCCACACCGGCGAGCGTGGCATGCACCCCCGACTTGAGCACGCAAACCCACAGCGCAATGCCGATCAGCACGTAGCCGGCGCCCCGCGTGACCCCGGCGAGGTTGAGGGCCAGCAGCGCCGCGACGCCGATGGCCGCCAGCCCGATCATGGTGAGCGACAGTTGGTCGGTGTAAAACAGCGCAATGATCACGATCGCGCCCAGATCGTCGATGATCGCCACCGCAGTCAGAAAAACTTTGAGCGACAGCGGTACGCGCCTGCCCAGCAGCATCAGCACACCCAGTGAAAACGCGATGTCTGTCGCGGTGGGGATGGCCCAGCCGTTGGTCGCCGCCGCGTTGCCCGAATTGACCAGCAGGTAGATCGCCGCCGGCATCGCCATGCCGCCCAGCGCCGCCGCCACCGGCATCGCCGCCTTGGCAGGGCTGGACAAGCCGCCCTCGAGCAATTCGCGCTTGATCTCAAGGCCGACTAAAAAAAAGAACACCGCCATCAGGCCGTCGTTGACCCACAACAGCAGCGGCTTGGCAATTTGCAGTGAACCGGCCTGGACCGCCACCGGCAGGTGGAGGAGTGCCTCGTAAGCCCCGGCCAGCGGCGAATTGCGCACTAGCAGCGCCGCGATCGCCACGCCCATCAGCACCAGCCCTGCCGCCGCCTCATGGTCAAAAAATGTCTTGAAGTCGTTTTTCACCAGCCGTCTCCCATCGTCCATCGCGTCTGTGATCCCGGAGTATACTTCCCCCCGCTTCGACCCGAAGCCCTTCGCTACGAAGCCCTATGTCAACGCCGTTCCAAGGACCTGTCATGACCACCGTCATCAAAGCAGAAGACCTGATCCAGAGCATCGCCGACGCGCTGCAGTACATCAGCTATTACCACCCCAAGGACTACATCGCCCACCTCGCCCGCGCCTACGAGCGCGAGCAGGCGCCGGCGGCCAAAGACGCCATCGCGCAAATCCTCACCAACTCGCGCATGAGCGCCGAGGGCCGCCGCCCGATCTGCCAGGACACCGGCATCGTCAACGTCTATCTCAAGATCGGCATGGACGTGCGATTCGATGGCGTCAAGGGCGCCCTCGCCGACACCATCAACGAGGGCGTGCGCCGCGCCTACCTGAACCCGGACAACCCGCTGCGCGGCTCGGTGCTTGCCGACCCGATCTTCACGCGCAAGAACACCAAGGACAACACGCCGGCGGTGATCCACATCGACCTCGTTGCCGGCGACAAGCTCGATGTCACCGTAGCGGCCAAGGGCGGCGGCTCCGAGGCCAAATCCAAGTTTGCCATGCTCAACCCCTCCGATTCCATTATCGACTGGGTGGTCAAGACCGTGCCGAGCATGGGCGCCGGCTGGTGCCCGCCCGGCATCATCGGCATCGGCGTTGGCGGCACCGCCGAGAAAGCCATGATGATGGCCAAGGAGGTGCTGATGGACCCGATCGACATGCATGAATTGCTGGCGCGCGGACCGCAGAACAAAATCGAGGAGATGCGCATCGAACTCTTCACCAAGATCAACGCGCTGGGCATAGGCGCGCAAGGCCTGGGCGGCCTCTCGACCGTGCTTGACGTGAAAATCGCCGACTACCCGACCCACGCCGCGAACAAGCCGGTGGCGATGATCCCCAACTGCGCCGCGACACGCCACGCCCACTTCGTCCTCGACGGCTCGGGCGCGGTATCGCTTGACCCGCCCTCACTGGAGGACTGGCCCAAGGTCACCTGGACGCCGGCTGCCAGCGCCAAGCGCATCAACCTTGACACGCTCACCGCGGCCCAAGTCGCCGCATGGAAACAAGGCGACATCCTGCTCTTGTCGGGCAAGATGCTCACCGGCCGCGACGCCGCACACAAGCGCATCGCCGACATGCTGGAAAAAGGCGAAACCCTGCCGGTGGATTTCACCAACCGCGTCATCTACTACGTCGGCCCGGTCGACCCGGTGCGCGACGAAGTCGTCGGCCCGGCCGGCCCCACCACCGCCACGCGCATGGACAAATTCACCGAGACCATGCTGGCCAAGACCGGCCTCATCAGCATGATAGGCAAGGCCGAGCGCGGCCCGGTCGCCATCGAGGCGATCAAGAAGCACAAGGCCGCCTACCT
>CAMDRY010000224.1 GCA_945906975.1 Bordetella parapertussis
GAAGGGCAGGCTCTTGATACTGGTTTTAAGCAAAGTAGGCATGGCTTCGTTATGAATGAAAGACTGGGGCTTAAAGGTCGGGAAGTTTTGCGTTCTTGACCGTTTCGGCCTGTTTGGCACGAAAGGCCTTGAGCTTGTCGGCGAGCGGCTTGTCGTTGAGGGCCAGCATGGCGACGGCAAAGAGGCCGGCATTGCCCGCGCCCGCTTCGCCGATGGCGAAGGTGGCGACCGGAATGCCCTTGGGCATTTGCACGATGGAAAGCAGTGAATCGAGACCCTTGAGGTATTTGGAGGGAATGGGCACGCCCAGCACCGGCAGCATGCTGGTCGCCGCCACCACGCCTGCAAGGTGGGCGGCACCACCGGCGCCGGCGATGAAGGCTTGGCAGCCGCGCGCCTCCATGTCCTTGATCCAGGCCTCCAGTTCGGCCGGCGTGCGGTGCGCCGACAAGGCGCGCGCCTCGTAGCTGACGCCGAAATTTTTCAGTTGCTGGGCAGCTTCCTTCATGACGTCCCAGTCAGAGGTGCTGCCCATGACTATGCCTACGGTACTCATCGTTCTCTCCGTGTTATTGATGTATTGGGGCACTACTTTTTAGTTCACGACCTGCAAAAGTTCGCCCTTGGCGTAGCGCTGCGCCATTTTCTCTATTGGCACGGGCGTGATCTTGGAAGCCATACCGGAACAGCCGAACTGCTCGTAACGCTGCTTGCAGATTTGTTTGGCCGCTTCGCGCGCCGGCTTGAGGTAGCTGCGCGGATCGAACTCGGACTTGTTCTCGTTGAGAAATTTACGGATGGCCGCGGTCATGGCAAGGCGGATGTCGGTGTCGATGTTGATCTTGCGCACGCCGTGCTTGATACCCTCCTGGATTTCCTCAACGGGCACGCCGTAGGTTTCCTTCATCTCGCCGCCGTTGGCGCGAATGATGGCCAGCAGGTCTTGCGGCACCGATGAGGAGCCGTGCATCACCAGGTGGGTGTTGGGGATGCGCTTGTTGATGGCCTTGATGCGCTCGATGGCAAGGATGTCGCCGGTGGGCTTGCGCGAGAATTTGTAGGCGCCGTGCGAGGTGCCGATGGCAATGGCCAGCGCGTCGAGCTGGGTTTTCTTGACGAAGTCGGCCGCCTGATCCGGATCGGTGAGCAGCATTTCGCGCGTCATCGTGCCCTCGGCGCCGTGGCCGTCTTCCTTGTCACCCATCATGGTCTCAAGCGAACCAAGGCAGCCCAGCTCACCCTCGACCGTGACGCCGATCTTGTGCGCGGCGGCAACCACCTGGCGCGTGACGTCGATGTTGTAGTCGTATTCGGCGATGCTCTTGCCATCGGCCATCAGCGAACCGTCCATCATGACACTGGAGAAACCCAGCTTCATCGCCGACTCACACACCGAGGGCGACTGGCCGTGATCCTGGTGCATGACGACCGGAATGTTCGGATAGGAGTCGACCGCCGCCTGAATGAGGTATTTGAGGAAGGTCTCGCCGGCGTATTTACGCGCACCGGCCGAGGCCTGCATGATCACCGGACTGTTGGTCTCGCTGGCCGCCTCCATGATGGCCTGGACCTGCTCGAGGTTGTTGACGTTGAAAGCGGGCAGGCCATAGCCGTTTTCAGCAGCGTGGTCGAGAAGCTGGCGCATCGATACGAGTGGCATGTCGGACTCCGAGGAATGGTCTGGAAAACACCGACAGCCTGCGCAAACGCCGGGCAATCGGTAATCCGCCATTTTACCGGAGAGAGGCCGGCCACGGAAACCTGATGGGACCGCGAGACATTGAATTTGCACATGGCCCGCCCGCGACGGGGAGCAGGCAGCACCGCCCTCCCGGTCAGGCGAGGTTGGCGGCCTTCTTGACCTGGGTCAGACGGACCATTTCCGGTGATTTTTTATAATGTGTGTCGAGCGGATAACAGCCCGAAACCATGCCGTTGCGCGGCGCCGTGGTGCAGTCGCTAAAGGTGCGGCACAGCCGTTTTCTCTGCATCGGCCGCCCGGCCAGCACGTCGGCGGGCAACTCCGGGTAGGACAGCACCATACGGCCCAACCCGACAAAATCGACCCAGCCCTGGCGCACCACCGCCTGCGCGACGTTGGGCAGGAATTCCTGCAGGTAGGTATAACCGCTACCCATGAAGGCGAGCCGCGGAAAGGCCTGCTTGAGATCACGCACCGTCTCAAGGTGGCGCATCACGCCAATCAGCGGATCCTCGGGCGGCTGGTAACCGTCCGAGGGTGGGTATAGTGCCGGCCGCGTCAGGTGCGGGTTGTAATACGGGCTGCCCAGCGTGATGTTGATCAGGCGTATGCCCAAGCTTTGCGCCACGTCAAGGAAGGCGTGCGTTTCGGACAAATCGGCGCGCATCGGATCAGCCTCGTCGGTGCCAAAGCCGTAGCGGTAAGGCAAATGCAGCGAAAAATCGTCGGGTACGCCCGGGCCTAAAGTTGAGGAGTCGGGGCCCGACTGCGCCGGATCGGGCTTGAAGGGCACCAGGTCGAGCGCCGACAGCCGCACCGCCAGCTCGAGGCCGGGCACTTCGGCGCGGATGCCGGCGACAAGCTCGCGCAAAAAACGCGTCCGGTTTTCCATCGAACCGCCGAACTCGCCGGCGCGCGTCTTGGCTGACAGGAATTCATGACCGAGATAGCCGTGGCAATGCTTGAGGTCAACGAACTGGTAACCGCAGTCATAGGCGCGCTTTGCCGCGATCACATAATCGTCGATCAGCGCGCGAATATCGCCATCACTGAACAGCGGATGATCTGGCGCGACATGAAACTTGCGGTCCAGTATGGGGTGGCGGTAAAGAATGTGCGGCTCCATGCGCGCGTTGTCGTTGGGCTTGCAAAACCGCCCCGAGTGCGTGAGCTGCAGGCCGATGACCAGGTCTTTATCGTCGCCCATCGCCCCGCGGTGCGCGGCGACCAGGGTGTCACGCAACTGCGCGATGCTCGCCTGATTGGCGGCCGTCATGGTCAGCTGCTTCGGATTGGCACGTCCGTCATGGCGCACCGCCACCGCTTCGCCGCCCCAGATCAGCTTGGCGCCGGACAGGCCGAAGTTGCGCCAGCGCCGCACGGTGTTATCCGAAGGCTTGCCGTCCTCGTGCCCGTCCCAGCCTTCCATCGGCTGGATGGCAAAGCGGTTGCCAACCGTAAAGGGACCGACTTTCAGCGTCGCGCCCAGCGCTGAGGACGGCCCCGAGTCGACCACATCGTCGCAGGGCATGGCCAGGCCAAGACGTTGGAGGTTTTCGCGGAAACCCGCCGTAGTCTGCAGCGATTTTATTTTTGCAAAGTCACCGAATTTCACGCGCCCTCCCCTTTGCATGCCCCGCCGCCGGCGTGGCCTGCGGTCTAATTAAACGTTTGGTTAATTATTGCCAATCACCAGCCCTGCGTCAACCGCAAATTCACGGCCGCAGGTAACCGAGGATGACCTCGACGACGTGGGCGCGGCGCGAGCGGCGGCCGGCGGGACTGTCAAAGGTGCGGCCAAAGGCGTTGGACAGCGTCGCCTTGTTGGAGAAATAAAAATACGACAGCGCGGCGATCGACACGTACAACTCCACCGGATCAATGCCTCTGCGAATGACGGCCTTTTTCACGCCGTTCTTGAGGATGCGCGACAGCGTATCGACCAGCGGCATGTACAGCTTGGTGACATTGCGCGCACGGCGCAGGTAGCGCGCACCGTGGACGTTCTCGGCATTGAGCAGGCTGATCAGCACCGGATGGCGTTCGTAATAGTCGAATTTGAACAGCACCAGGGCACGGATGGCCGCCAGCGGATCAATGCTGTCGAGCGACAGGCCGCTCTCCTCGCGGCGCATGTGGCTGTAGGCGTTCTCGAGCACCGCAACGTAGAGGTTTTCCTTGTTGCCGAAATAGTAATAAATCATGCGCTTGTTGGCGCCGGCCCCCGCCGCAATCACGTCCACGCGCGCGCCGGCCAAGCCCTTGGCCGAGAACTCCGACTCGGCCGCATCGAGGATGCGCTGGCGCGTCGCCTCGGCATCACGCACCGCGGGTGCGGTCGCGCCGGCGCCCGCCCTGGCGCTGCGGCGCTTGCGCACGGGCGCTGAAACCATGACTTCCAAATACCGTCCCGGCTAGTAAAAGATATTGGGTTTGAGGAAAAACCCGAGAACCAGCGCGCCATTGGGGGCACTCGCCACATGGCGGCTGCCGGCGGGGCGAAAGACAAAATTGCCGGCGGTGCAGGCGCCTTCGTTATCAACCAGACTGCCCTCGATCACCCAGCTTTGCTCAATCTGCACGTGCATGTGATCGGTCAGCACCGCGCCGGGCGCCAGGCGCGTGAGCACCGTCTGCAGGCCGGTTTCCTTGTCCTCCATCAGTATCTTGATCTCAATGCCGGGCCAGCGCGTCGGCTGCCAGGGGATCGAGGCGACATCGACGTAGCGCGAGGACAGCGGCGCGAGCCTGGCCTGCTGTTCCTGCAGGTCGGGGGTGAGTTGTGTCATGCTGTGTTCTCCTTAATGGTTAAGAGCGTGTTGAAGCTTAGCCTTGCATGCCGTGAACAGCCAGCAAGGCGCGCATGCGCGCGGCGGCGCGCGGTGGGTCGGTCAACAGTCCCGCCCGGTCGGCAAGGCGGAAGGTTTCGGCAAGATGCAGAATGGAGCGCGCCGACTGCTGGCCGCCAACCATGACGAAGTGATCCTGGTGTCCGTTGAGCCAGGCGAGGAACACCAGGCCGGTTTTATAAAAGCGCGTCGGTGCGCCAAAGATATGGCGCGACAACGGCACGGTCGGCGCAAGTATTTCGTGAAAGGCGGCACAATTGCCGGCCGCAAGTGCGCCCAGCGCCGCCGAGGCCGCAGGCGCAATGGCGTCGAATATGCCGAGTAGCGCGTCGCTGTGGCCGACACCGTCACCAGTCTGATCGCCTGCAATCAGCTCGGGGTAATTGAAGTCATCACCGGTGTACATGCGCACCCCGCTGGCGAGGCGCCGGCGCATGGCGATTTCCTTGTCCTTGGCTAGCAGCGACACCTTCACGCCCTCGACTTTGGACGCATGCGCGTTGATGACGCCGACCGCGACATCCATCGCCTTGCCATGATCGGAGAAGCCCCAATATCCGGCCAGCGCCGGATCGAACATCTCGCCCAGCCAGTGAATAATGACCGGCTGCCTGACCTGCGACAGGATGCGGTCATAGATTTTTTCATAATCGGCGGGAGACTTGGCCACCCGCGCGAGGGCACGGCTGGCCATCAGAATTATTTTTCCCCCAAGCTTTTCTATCGCCCCAACCTGCTCCTCGTAGGCGCGCAACACATCATCGAGGGAGCACGCGGCACCCGCCTCCAGCTGGTCTGTGCCCGCGCCGCTGGCAAGAAGGGCTCCGGGCACATCGCGCGAGGCATCGACGGAGCGGCGGATGAGTTCCAGCGAGGTCGGCCAGTCAAGGCCCATGCCGCGCTGCGCCGTGTCCATGGCCTCTGCCACCCCGAGGCCCAGTGACCACAAATGGTGGCGGTAGGCGATAGTGGCGTCCCAGTCGATGGGGGCATCGAGCCAGGGATCTTTCGCGGCGCGCGGATCGGCCACCACATGCGCCGCTGAATAGGCGATGCGATTGAAAGCACGCGCCGGCTTGGCCGGAAAACTGCGCGGCACACTCAAGGCAAACGTTTCAAGCGCACGCCCGGCCACCGGAAGCCGTATCGTCTCCGCAGTGCCCGGTCGGTCGGTCATGACCGCATCCGGATCATTCGTTTCATGGTTGGGACCATTCAATCCTGGCCCTTGATGTTCGCTTCGCGGATGATGGCGCCCGCCTGCAAGGCATGCTCTTGCAAGAATTTCATAAACCG
>CAMDRY010000225.1 GCA_945906975.1 Bordetella parapertussis
TTTGTTATCTCCTTAACCAACCGTCAGTTTGTTCCACATCCCGCATGAGCAACTCCTCTACTTGCTTAAAAATATTCGAAGCATGCGGATCACCAAGATCGCGCGGGCGGGGCAACCCAACGTCGATTATCTGGGTAATTCTGGAGTTCGGCCCAACTGACATGACGCATATTCGGTCAGCCAGCGTAACGGCTTCCGCAATGTCGTGGGTCACGAAGACGATTGTCTTCCCGGTACGCTTCCAAATATCGAGAAGAAACCCATGCATTCTGCGCCGCGTCAGCGCATCGAGAGCCGCAAACGGTTCATCCATAAGCAGCACTCTTGGTTCTACGGCAAGCGCCCGCGCGATCTGCAGTCGCTGACGCATCCCCCCCGATAACTGCGCCGGAAACTTGTGACGGTGATCCTTAAGGTCGACCATCTCGAGAAACTTTTCGATTACCGCTGGCCATGTGTCTTTCGGCAACTTACGCACGCGCAGGGCGAATCGGATATTTTCTTCTGCCGACAGCCAAGGAAGCAGTGCGGCGCCCGCATCCTGGAAAAACATCATCCGATCCCGCCCCGCCCCTTGCACAGGCTTGCCGTCGAACTCGACCCTGCCATGACTAGCCTGCTCGAAGCCGGCCAGGATATTAAGAAGCGTAGATTTACCGCAACCGGACGGACCGAGCAAGCAGACAAACTCTCCCTCAGACACATCGAAATTGATGCCTTCAAGCGCGCTGTAGCTGCTCGCGCCGTTCCCGAATGTTTTCCCAACATTGTGCGCATGCAACATGTAAATATCCTTCGTTCCGAGTAACATAACATATATCAAAACTTAGTTGGGAGGTTACCTGTGGCGAATATTGAAGTGCGTTCGGTAGAAAATCTTGCGGGAACAGGCGTCCCCTACGCCTACGCCGTAAAAGCGGGTCAGTGGATATTTTTGACCGGCCACGAAGCGTTTGATTTCCAGTCCGGACTTACGCCGGATGTGGAGGGGTCGCCGGGATTCCCTGCTTTCGGTGCACCTCGACTCCGCCGCGAGGCCGAATATATTCTTCAACGCATGAAAAAAACCCTGGGTGAATTCGGTTCGGATTTCAAGCACAGCGTTCGTGTCGACCAGTACTACCCGATATTCGAAGCAGTTCGTGCATATCAACTAGCACGCCACGGGGAGTTCGGGGACTATATTCCGCCAAGCACTTCCGTGCTTATGAAGCGTCTTTTCAACGCCCAATCATCGATTTCGATGTCGATGTTAGCGGTGGTCCCTCATAAAGACTATGAAATAACCAAGCTATATCCTAAAGATGTACCGGTTCCGGTTGGCTCGTTCTTCGTTCCGGCGATCACTTGTAATGATTTTATTTTTGTCGCTGGCCAGATGGCCACTGACGAAAATGAATTAGACCCGGCCGTGCGACTTCCCGCAGCAGTTCGCAATTGGGGCGGGCCTAATGCTGTGCGTCGACAAACAGAATTCATCATCAAGAAACGGCTTGAGCCGGCGCTCCGGGCTGGAGGTTCCTCTTGGGAACACATACTCAAAGCGCAGATATATGTTCCCACTTCAGCCGATATTCCGGACGCCCTCGACGTATGGCACCAACATGTGGGCAACCATCCATGCGCAATCACCGCGCTCCCCACGCAGGGTTTCGGATTCGTTGACGGTATTGTCGAAATTAACTTGCTAGCCCTCCGCGACGGTGCGAAACGAAAGAAAGAAGTGCTCAAAGTTGATCTGCCCGCCATGTCCACTTACGGACAGTGCGTGCGTGCTGGAGAACTTGTTTTCCCCTCAGGGCTCATGCCCCTGGGGAAGGATGGTCACGTGGTGGGCAAGGCGCAGTCTGGCGCTTTCGATGCCCTTGGTCACGGAGGTCAGGTTCAGGCACTTGCGGTTCTTTCTAGCGCAGAGCAAATCTGCCGCGCCGCGGGGACAAATCTATCAAATATCGTCCGCGCTCAATACTTCATGGCCGATGTACGCGATTTCCCAGGCGTCGAACTTGCGTGGATGAGCCGAAATGGCAAGCAGCCCCATCCTTTCGTGTGCGTGCAAGTGCCGGGGATGCTACCGGCTCCGGGCGCTGCGCTTACCGCCGATTTTTGGATTTACGCCCCCTAAAAACAGTAGGCAATTAAGATTGCCCCTTTCCCCATACAAGATACAAATGAGATTGCGCTAAGAGTCCTGCGCGAGCCAAAGAACTCGGCTGTGGTCATGCTTCAAAGCTAGGCCTATCGCAATTCGATCCGGCCAAGTTTCGCCATATGTTTGCCGCTTTCGATGCCGCGGCATAAGACAAGCAAGCTGTCACGTCTGGGGGAAAGAGCCATATTATCGGTTGTTGGGGTGCTATCGATCCTGCTGCCCTCAAGCTCTCCGCAAAAAACATCTGGGAAATTTACTAAGGAGGCGTTCCCATGCTTCGAATGCGGTTACTCACACTGTTCGCCTGCACCACTCTGCTTGCCTCTAGCTTATCCTGGGCCCAGGCCTACCCGAACAAACCCATACGCGTCATCGTGCCCTTCGGGCCCGGCGGACCGGACGCGCTGGCGCGCATGATTGGCGCACAGCTTGGCGCGCAAACGGGCCAGGCCTTTGTCATCGAGAACAAACCCGGCGCCAACGGCATTCTGGGTGCCGAGGCGCTGGCCAAGTCGGCGCCCGATGGCTACACCATCATGATCACCTCGAGCGGATTTGTCACCGCGCCCAGTGTGTATAAAAAGCTGCCTTACGACACCGAAAAGGATTTCGCGCCGGTCACCAACCTGGTCGAGAACCCGGGCATATTCGTCGCGGTCAATCCGGGCGTGCCGGCACGCACGCTGCAGGAACTCATAGACCTCGCACGCAAACCCGACAGCAAGCTCTCCTATGGCACGCCGGGCGTCGGTAATACCCTGCACCTGTCGGGCGAATTTTTTAACGCACGCGCCGGCACCACCATTCTGCATATTCCGTACAAGGGCGCGGGCCCGGCGGTGGCCGCCGCCATGTCGGGTGAAACACAGGTGATGTTCTCCACGCCGCCGGCGGTACTGGCGCAGCTCAAGGCCGGCAAACTGCGCGCACTCGCCTACACCGACAGCAAGCGCCATCCACAACTGCCCGATGTGCCCACCGCCGCCGAAGCGGGGCTGCCCAACTACACGCACAGCGGCGGCTGGTTCGGCATGTTCGCGCCGGCCGGTACGCCGCCGGAAATCCTCAACCGCCTGCACGCCGAAGTAAAGACGGCCTTCGCCAACGCACAGTTTCGCGAGCGCCTCTCCGCCCTGGGTGCCGATCCTGTGGGCGATACGCCAGCCGAGTTCAAGGCCACCGTGAGCGCAGACATCAAGCGTTTTGCGGAGATTGCGCGGCTGGCGAAAATCCAGCCGGAATAAGCGGGCGCGAACCCTCATCCTCTCTTGCAGAGCGCGGTATCGGGCTGCCGTTCGACGGGCGGGCGACATGTCGCCCGAATTCCCCGTCTTACCCCCGGCCCTCTCTCGTCAATGCAGAGGGTGAGAACCGCGAGTGCTAGGCCTGTGCGTCGAGGAATTCCTTGACGATCGCGTTATAGCCCGCCTCGTTCTGCAGATTGGCGATATGCGCCGCGCCGGGCACCGGCACGTAGCGCGAGCCTGGCACCTTGGCAGCAAGTTCGCGCATGATGTCCGCCGGTCCGCCGACACGGTCTTCGGCGCCGCCGACAAACAGCGTCGGCACCGTGATACGGCCGAGCTCGTTCTCGAGGTCAAGCTTGATGAAGGCCGACACCACGCCCAGATAACCTTCTTTGCTGGTGCTGCGGATCATCGCGCGCACCGCGTCGAGCACCTGCGGGTTGGCGGCCTTGAAATCTTCGGAGAACCAGCGCTGCGCCGTCTGCTCGACAATCGGCTCGATGCCGTTCTGGTTCACGGTGTCATAGAGCTTGTGCCACATGGCGGCAAAGTCAGGAACCATCTTGGCGCGGCAGCAACAGGGCACCAGGCTGAGCAGGCGCCCGGGGTGATCGACGGCCACAGCCATGGCGACGCAACTACCCAGGCCCAGGCCGACAAGATGGGTCTTCTGGATTTTCAGCGCGTCCCATAGCGCGACGAGGTCCTCGCCCAGTGATGCGATGGAATAGGCCCCCGGCGTGGATTCGCTCTTGCCCTGGCCGCGCAAGTCGTAGCGCAACACGCGATATTTACCGGCGAGCGCCTTGACCTGCCCCTCCCACATGGTGACGTCGTTGGCGATGCCAGTGACGAAAGTCACCCAAGGCGCATCGAGCGGGCCGTCGACGCTGTAATGCATTCTGATGCCCTTGACTTGTGCGTACATGGCTTTGCGTACCTGTGTGCTTACCGCTGTGTGTACCGGATTGGGTGGGGCAGAAATAGCAGCGTGAAGGCCTTAGTTCGGCTGCGCCTGCATGAACTTGACCAGCGCATCGGCAATGGCCGGTTCATGCGCCTTCCATCCGGAAAACTGGATAACCGGCACGTCCTGGTCTTCCAGCGGCAGCCGGAACAGCTGCGCGCCGGGGATGAACTTATGCACGGCGAGGCCGGCGAGCGACGAATGCGTCTTGTCGTTGCCGGGAATGACAATGACCGGCTTGTTGATGGCGCGCAACTCGTCCTCGCCGATGGCGATCAGCGGCTCTTTCGGGCCGGCCATGAAAATGCCCAGCCACTGCTTCATCACGGCGATGAATTTCACCGGATCCATATTCATCATGCGCTCGCGCGTGTCCGGGTTGGCGGCGATGCGCGCCTGGTACATCTCGGTGGCGCATACCGCAGCCATGCCGCCCTCTTCGGCGGCGCGGATGTACTGGCCGTAGTAGTTCTCGGGCAGGCGCCCGGCGGCAAACAGGCCGCCGGTGCACTGCATCAGCAACAGCGCGCGCACCGCCTCGGGGTGGCGGCGGTGGAATAGCAGCGAGGTGCGCGAACCCGAGGAGGCGCCGCCAACAAAGGCCGGCAGCGCGCCCAACTGGCCGAGCAGGATGTGCAAGTCGTCGGCCCAGATCGCCTCTTCGCCCTCGTCGCCGGCGATGACCACGTCCGAGGCGCCGGTGTTGCGCCGGTCGTGCAGCATAACGCGGAACCCCGCCTTGGCGATAAGGCCGGCCAGGTCGATGAACTCGGCGTGATCGCGACGCCCGCCGGTCACCAGCGCGAGCCAGGGGCCTTTGTCGCCAATGACCTTGTAAACAATATTGACGCCACGAACATTCGCTACCGGCACGGCCATCTCCCTGTTTTATTTTCGCGATCGAATCGACAAACCCGCGACCAGTCCACCCCCTCCCCCTTGACGGGGGAGGGCCGGGGAGAGGGTGAATTCGTGCTCGCGCAATGCTGCGTGCATTCCCCCTCTCCCTGTCCCTCTCCCGCGAAGGGAGAGGGAACGTACTACTCAACAAATCGCGGTGAATTATATGGCTTCTGTCCGACAGTCGTCATGTTCAATACGACTTTCCCGGCGTGCCGCGAATGTTAGGATGGCGCACCTTGAAACTATCGCAAATTCTGTTTTCCCAGGGCTTCGGCTCGCGCCGCGAATGCGAAGGACTGATCGTCTCCGGACAGGTCACGCTGGAGGGCGCGGTCTGCGACGACCCCGACCGCTCTGTCGCAGAACAAGGCCTGGTTTTCGGCGTGCGCGGCGAGCTGTGGCCCTACCACGCCAAGGCGCTGGTTCTACTGAACAAGCCCGCCGGCTACGAGTGCTCGCAAAAGCCCAAGCACCATTCGAGCGTCTACAGCCTGCTGCCCGCGCCACTACGCAACCGCGAGGTGCAGGCGGTGGGGCGGCTCGATGAAGACACCACCGGACTGCTGCTCTTGACCGA
>CAMDRY010000226.1 GCA_945906975.1 Bordetella parapertussis
AACTAAAGCGCTATCAGGGGCAGTTGGCTGCCTTGCAAACCCTGCTCGAGGCTGGCGATGGCGCAGGATTGGAGACGGTGTTCACGCGGGCACGTGTGGCGCGTGATGGCTGGCTCAAAGGCAATGGCCAGTAGGCCCAGTAGGCCTATTAAGCCTATTAAGCCCATAACCCAATTAGCCCAAATGACACACGGGACGCACGGGACGCACGGGATGCACGGAATGCACGGGACGCCAATGGCGCAGTCGGCAAACTCGATTTTCTTGGCCAATTAGACGGCGCATCGACGTGGACCACCTTGACCTTCAACCGATTCGCAACGTCGCCGGCACGGTGCGTCTGCCCGGATCCAAGAGCATTTCCAATCGAGCGCTGTTGCTGGCCGCACTTGCGGCGGGGCAGACGCGACTGCACGGCCTGCTTGCCTCGGATGACACCGGCGTCATGCTGGCCGCGCTGGAAAAGCTGGGCGTGGCGGTGCAGCAGCGCGCCGACGGCGTAGTTGTGATTGACGGCGCTGGGGGCCCCTTTGGCGTCAAGTCGGCCGAACTGTTTTTGGGCAATGCCGGGACGGCGTTTCGCCCGCTTACCGCGGCACTGGCCGTTTGTGGCGGTGAATATGCCTTGTCCGGTGTGCCGCGCATGCACGAGCGGCCGATCGGCGACCTTGTCGATGCATTGAGCGCGCTTGGCGCCCGTATTGATTATCGTGGCGCCAGCGGATATCCGCCGCTGGCCATTCATGCAGGCCAAATTCGTGCCGGGGGCGGCGTCAGCGTGCGCGGCGATGTGTCGAGCCAGTTTCTCAGTGCGTTGTTGATGGCGCTGCCGCTGACCGGAGAGCGGGTGACGGTGGCGGTGGCGGGCGAGCTGATTTCCAAGCCTTATGTGGAGATCACCCTCAACACCATGGCGCGCTTTGGTGTTGAAGTGCAGCGCGCAGGCTGGACCGCGTTCACCCTGCCTGCCGGATCGCGCTACGAGGCTGCCGGGGACCTTTGGGTTGAGGGAGACGCCTCGTCGGCGTCCTATTTCATTGCCGCCGGTGCGATTAGCGCACTGCGCGGCGGCGGGCCGGTGAGAGTTGAGGGGGTTGGCAGGGGCAGCGTCCAGGGGGACCTGCGTTTTGCCGAGGCGATGCAGGCCATGGGAGCCCGGGTCGAAATGGGCGATAACTGGATAGAGGCCGGTGTGACTGCAGAGGTCAGGCAAAGGGGCAAACTCAACGCCTTTGATGCCGACTTCAACCACATTCCCGACGCGGCGATGACACTGGCGGTGGCGGCATTGTTCGCCGACGGCCCCTGCACCTTACGCAACATCGCCAGCTGGCGGGTCAAGGAGACCGATCGTATTGCAGCCATGGCAACGGAACTCAGAAAGCTGGGGGCGGGTGCCGAGGAGGGCGCGGACTGGTTGCGGGTGACCCCGCCAAGCCAACTGCGGCCGGCGGTGATCGACACCTATGATGACCATCGCATGGCGATGTGCTTCTCCCTGGCAGCACTGGGCGGGGTGCTCATCCGCATTAACGATCCGGGCTGTGTTGCCAAAACATTTCCTGAGTATTTTCAGGTTCTTGAGGGCATTTCCCAGCGATGAATCTGGTTCCTGTTATTGCCATAGACGGACCAACAGCTTCGGGCAAAGGTACCATTGCCGAGATCGTTGCCAAGAGTTTGGGTTTTCATTATCTGGATAGTGGGGCCTTGTATCGGCTGGTCGCGCTGGCTGCGCAGAAATCCAATATCCCCGCTGATTATGAAGAGAAATTAGGAAATATTGCGGCTACGCTGGATGCCCGCTTTGAAGCGGGGGAGATTAGTCTTGGCACGGAGCGGGTGACCGACCAGATCCGGGCAGAGGCCGTCGGCTTGGCTGCATCCAGAGTGGCGGCCTTGCCGGGCGTGCGGGCGGCTTTGCTGCAGCGACAGCGAGACTACCGGATGAGCCCCGGGCTGGTTGCCGATGGGCGGGATATGGGGTCTGTCGTGTTTCCCGATGCCCAGCTCAAGGTGTTCCTGACAGCGACCGCCGAAGCACGTGCCGAGCGCAGGTATAAACAGTTGAAACAAAAAGGAATCCCTGCTAACATCGACATCCTTTTGTCGGAGTTGCGCGAGCGCGATGCGCGCGATGCAAGTCGCAGCGTTGCACCACTCGCTCAAACGGCCGATGCCAGGCTCCTTGACAGCACATCGCTTGGAATTCAAGAGGTTGCGCAGCTGATTTTGGAATGGTACCGGAACGTGGCAACAAAACGATAAAAGGAAAAGAGCAGCAAAACGGTGGCATAGGCGACCTTGCGGCTGACCCGCAGGCGAAGATGCCGGTTTGTTAACTGACCCGCTGTAACTGGCGGTTTTTAAAGCAGGTACTTATGTCTAACGTAGCCACGTCCGCACCTTCCGACGACATGGAAAGTTTTGCGGCAATGTTTGAAGACAGCCTCACGCGCAAGGAAATGCGTGTTGGGGAAGTGATCACCGGTGAGGTGGTTCGTGTCGATATGAATTTTGTCGTGATCAACGCCGGCCTCAAGTCCGAGTCGTTTGTCGCGCTCGAAGAGTTCCGCAATGACAAGGGCGAAATCGAAGCCAAACCGGGCGACTTCGTCTCGGTCTGCATCGAAGCCCTTGAAGACGGCTTCGGCGAAACCCGCCTGTCGCGCGACAAGGCCAAGCGCCTCGCGGCCTGGATGGACCTGGAAAAAGCCATGGAAACGGGCGCTCTGGTGTCCGGCCTGATCAGCGGCAAGGTCAAAGGCGGCCTGACCGTCATGACCAACGGCATCCGCGCTTTCCTCCCCGGCTCGCTCGTCGACATCCGCCCGGTCAAGGACACCACGCCCTTTGAGGGCAAGGAAATGGAATTCAAGGTCATCAAACTCGACCGCAAGCGCAATAACGTGGTGGTTTCCCGCCGCGCTGTGCTCGAAGCGAGCCAGGGTGAAGAGCGTCAAAAACTGCTGCAGACCCTCGCCGAGGGCGCGGTGGTCAAGGGCATCGTCAAGAACATCACCGACTACGGCGCATTCGTCGACCTCGGCGGCATCGACGGCCTGCTGCATATCACCGACCTTGCCTGGCGTCGTGTCAAGCACCCGTCGGAGGTGTTGGCTGTTGGTGATGAGGTCACCGCCAAAATCCTCAAGTTCGATCAGGAAAAGAATCGCGTCTCCCTGGGCATGAAGCAGCTGGGCGAGGACCCGTGGGTAGGCTTGTCGCGCCGTTATCCGACCAACACGCGCCTGTTCGGCAAGGTTACCAACCTCACCGACTACGGCGCATTCGTCGAAGTCGAGCAGGGTATCGAGGGCCTGGTGCACGTGTCCGAAATGGACTGGACCAACAAGAACGTTCATCCGTCCAAGGTTGTGCAACTGGGCGATGATGTTGAAGTCATGATTCTCGAGATTGACGAAGAGCGTCGCCGGATTTCACTGGGCATGAAGCAGTGCCTTTCCAATCCGTGGGATGATTTTGCAATGAATTACAAGAAGAACGACAAAGTGAAGGGTCAGATCAAATCGATCACCGACTTTGGCATTTTCATCGGCCTGGCCGGCGGTATCGACGGTCTTGTGCACTTGTCGGATCTGTCATGGAGCGTTCCTGGCGAAGAGGCTGTGCGCAACTTCAAGAAGGGCGACGAAGTCGAGGCCCTGGTCCTGTCCATCGATGTCGAGCGCGAGCGCATTTCGCTTGGTATCAAGCAGATGGATGGTGACCCGTTCACCAACTACGTTGCCACGCATGACAAGAACAGCATTGTTCCGGGCACGGTCAAGACCGTCGATGCCAAGGGCGCCGTGCTGGTGCTCGAGGGCGAGGTTGAGGGCTACCTGCGCGCGTCGGAGATTTCGCGCGACCGCGTCGAGGATGCGACCAAGCACCTCAAGGAAGGTGACGAGCTTACGGCGATGATCATCAACGTGGATCGCAAGAACCGCGCAATCAACCTGTCCATCAAAGCCAAGGATATGGCCGACGAAGGCGATGCAATGCAGAAGTTGCAGAGCCAGAGCCAGAACGCGGCGAGCAGCGGCAGCACCAATCTGGGTGCGCTGCTCAAGGCCAAGATGGACACCAAAAACGTCCAATAACAGCGCGGAATAGTTACCCATGACCAAGTCGGAACTGATTGCCAAACTTGCTGTGCGTTATCCGCAACTGGTGGCCAAGGATGCCGAATTTGCTGTGAAGATGATCCTCGATGCCATGACGCAAAGTCTGGTCGAGGGGCAGCGTATCGAAATCCGCGGCTTTGGCAGCTTCGGCCTGAATCACAGGCCGGCGCGAATCGGCCGCAATCCCAAGTCTGGCGAAAAGGTGCGTGTGCCCGAGAAATTCGTGCCCCATTTCAAAGCTGGCAAGGAGTTGCGTGAACGGGTTGATACGAAGGCCTAGGGTTGAAGAACTGACGCCGGCGAATATGTATTCCGCCATTTCCTGATACACGGCGGCGCTTTTATGGCGCCGCCGTTTTTGTTTGCCCCGGTCTTGTTATAGATGAACAAGCTTCTTACGATAGTTGCCTGGATACTGCGCGTGATGCTGTTTCTCGCGCTTTTCCTCTTCGCCATCAAGAACACAGAAACCGTGACATTGCGGTTCTGGTTCGAGCAGACCTGGCAGGCGCCTCTGGTGCTGCTGTTGTTGGCTTTTCTTGCCGGTGGTGCGCTGCTTGGCGTACTAGCCTGCCTCGCGCGCCTGTTCCGCCAGCGTCGCGAAATTGCCCGCCTTAAGCGCGAATTGCGCCTGCGTACCCATGAACCCCCCGTCATCCCGCCGGTCGACGCTTCATAAAGGTGGAACATGCCTGAATTTGAATACTGGTGGCTGCTCGGATTCCCGCTCTTTTTCGCCCTTGGCTGGCTGGCGGCGCGGATCGACATCAAGCATCTGCTGGCCGAGTCCAAGTCACTGCCGAAGTCTTATTTCCGCGGCCTGAATTTCCTGCTCAATGAGCAGCCGGACAAGGCTATTGATGCGTTCATCGAGGTGGTTAAGCTTGATCCGGAGACAATAGAGTTGCATTTCGCGCTAGGCAGCCTGTTTCGCCGGCGCGGGGAAACCGAACGTGCGATCCGCATGCATCGCAACCTGCTCGAACGCGGCGACCTGGCAGGGGAGCAGCGACTGGCCGCCATGTTTGAGTTGGGGCAGGACTACCTCAAGGCGGGCTTGCTCGATAGAGCCGAGGCGGTGTTCGAGAAGTTGCACACCGGCTTGCATCGGGCGGAGGCGCTCGGATTTTTGCTCGATATCTACCAGCAGGAGAAAGAATGGCTCAAGGCAATCCAGGCTGCAGGCCAGCTGGCCGAGGTGGCCGGTAAGCCGTATCAAAAGGAAATTGCCAATTTTTATTGCGAACTCGCGTTGATCGAAGCGACGCATTCGCGCACCGCGCAGGCACATAGCTATCTGGATGAGGCGCTTTCCGTAAATCGCAAATGCGTCCGCGCCAATATGCAACTGGGCGACTTGCATGCGGCTGCGGGGGAGCACGACAAGGCGGTGCTGGTCTGGACGCGTATAGAGCAACAGACGCCGACGTATCTTGCCTTGGTGGCGCAAAGGTTGATAGAAAGCTACCGGATTCTTGGACGTATCGAGGAGGGCCTGGTTCTCATCAAGGGTCTGCTCGCCGGGCATGCGTCGCTGGATCTTCTGGACGTGGCCTTCCAGACCACCTTGGCCACAGCAGGGCCGGAGGAGGCCTACACGCTGGTGCGCGATGAGTTGCGGCGCACTCCCACCCTGCTCGGTCTGGACAAGCTGCTCGAAGCACAATTGATCATGGCCCCCGCGGAGCGGCGCCATGACCTGGAGTTGGTGAA
>CAMDRY010000227.1 GCA_945906975.1 Bordetella parapertussis
GCCTGCAGACAAACCCACGCCGACTTACACCCCACCGGACACCCCACCGGACACCCCACCGGACATCCCGCCGCGCCCCAGCGGCAAGCCGACCCTGCGTCGTATCAAGTAGCCGGCGCTCAGTCCACGCCTGGCCTGCCGCGGCCAGGGCTTGCGTGCCCGCACAAGCTTTGCGTTCGTACCGCGGGTGGCCGCCAGCTTGTTAAGCATTCGCCTAATTAACGATCTTCGGGTGGCGCCCAGTGGGTTGAAATCACATGTCCTTTCCATGTTCGCCGCTCCGGCGTAATATGTCGCGCACACACCCCACGCCGGCTACCTCCGGCGATAAACCACCGACCGTGACACTTTGATCAAGAGAGTGCCACAACCGCCAACAGGGGTGCCAAGGAGATGGGATATTGAAACCGACTGATATTGCCGCACCTGATTACTTCCACAAAGTTGTCGATTGCCAGTGGGCCTGTCCGGCCCATACCCCGGTACCCGAATACATCCGCATGATCGCGGCAGGCCGCTACGGCGATGCCTATATGGTCAACTGGGAATCCAACGTTTTCCCGGGCATTCTCGGCCGCACCTGCGACCGGCCCTGCGAACCGGCCTGCCGTCGCGGCCGCGTCGAGGAAGAGAACTTGGCCAAGCCCGAGCCGGTGGCGATTTGCCGCTTAAAACGCGTCGCCGCCGATCTCAAAGAAGACATCAGTGCGCGCCTGCCGGCCAAGCCCACCAAGACCAACGGCAAAAAAATCGCCTGCGTCGGCGCCGGCCCAGCCGCACTCACCGTTGCGCGCGACCTCGCGCCCCTTGGCTATGAAGTCACCGTGTTCGACGGCGACAAGCGCGCCGGCGGCATGATCCGCAGCCAGATACCCAAGTTTCGCCTGCCCGAGGAAGTCATCGACGAGGAAGTGGGCTACGTCCTCAACCTGGGCGTCGAGTTCCGTGGTGGCGAACGCATCGACAGCCTCAAGGACCTGCTGGCCAAGGGGTATGACGCGGTGTTCGTCGGTTCGGGCGCGCCGCGCGGCCGCGATCTGGATTTGCCCGGCCGGCAGGAAGCGGCCAAAAATATCCACATCGGCATCGACTGGCTGTCCTCGGTGTCCTTCGGCCATATCGAAAAAATCGGCAAGCGCGTCATCGTGCTGGGCGGGGGCAATACCGCCATGGACTGCTGCCGTTCGTCCAAGCGCCTTGGCGGCGACGACGTCAAGGTCATCGTGCGCTCTGGCTTCGAGGAAATGAAAGCCAGCCCGTGGGAAAAAGAAGATGCCGGACATGAGGGTATTCTCATCCTCAATTACTTTGTGCCCAAGGCCTTCTTGCACACCGAGGGCAAGCTGACGGGCATGAGTTTCGAGAAGGTCAAGGCCATCTACGACACCAAGGGCAAGCGCAGCCTGGTGCCCAGCGGCGAGCCCGACCAGATATTCGAATGCGACGACGTGCTGGTTGCCGTAGGCCAGGAAAATTCCTTCCCCTGGATTGAGCGTGACGTCGGCCTGGAGTTCGACAAATGGGGTATGCCGGTGGTCGATACGGTAACCATGCAGGGCTCGATCAAGAACGTGTTTTTCGGCGGCGACGCCGCCTTTGGTCCGAAGAACATCATCTGGGCGGTGGCACACGGCCACGAGGCCGCCATCTCCATAGACAAGTTCTGCTCCGGCGAGAGCACCGCCGACCGTCCGCCGCCCATGGTCAATCTCTATTCGCAAAAAATGGGCATTCACGAGTGGAGTTACGACAACTCGCCGGTCAATGACCTGCGCTTCAAGGTGCCGCTCAAGGACATCAGGCTCGCACTGAAAAACATCAAGGTCGAGGTCGAACTGGGCTTTGACGCGGCGCTCGCGTTCAAGGAAGCCGAGCGCTGCCTCAACTGCGACGTGCAGACGGTGTTCAACGCCGCGCAGTGCATCGAGTGCGATGCCTGCGTCGACATCTGCCCGATGGACTGCATCACCTTCACCGAAAATGGCGAAGAGGCCGACCTGCGCACACGCTTGCAAGCGCCTGCCACCGACCTGACGCAAGACCTCTACGTCTCACCCGGGCTCAAGACCGGCCGCATCATGGCCAAGGACGAGGACGTCTGCCTGCACTGCGGCCTGTGCGCCGAGCGCTGCCCCACCGGCGCCTGGGACATGCAAAAGTTCCTGCTCAACATGACCCATGCCGGGCCCGGCTGCCACAAGAGTGACGCGGGCAAGAAGGCCCCGCTGAGGAGAGTCGCATGACCAAACAAATCACCGCGGTCAACGACTTTGTCGTCAAGTTCGCCAACGTCAACGGTTCGGGTTCGGCTTCGGCCAACGAGCTTTTTGCCAAGTCCATCATCCGCATGGGCGTGCCGGTTTCCCCGCGCAACATCTTCCCGTCCAACATCCAGGGCCTGCCCACCTGGTACGAGGTGCGCGTCACCGAAGCCGGCCACCTTGGCCGCCGCGGCGGTGTCGACCTGATGGTGGCGATGAACCCGCAGACCTGGGATGCCGATGTAAAAGAGATCGAGCCTGGCGGCTATTTGTTCTACGACAACACCAAGCCGCTGCCCGCCTCCAAGTTTCGCGACGACATCAACGTGATCGGCATGCCCATCACCGAGATCTGCAACATGAGCTATACCGACCCGCGCCAGCGCCAGTTGTTCAAGAACATCATCTACATCGGCGCGCTCTCCGCGCTGCTCGACATGGACGCCGACGAGATCGCCGGCCTCATCGGCGAGCAGTACAAGGGCAAGGAAGCCCTGCTCAAGCCCAACGTGCACGCGCTGCAAATGGGCCGCAGCTACGCCCTCGAGAACCTCAAGTGCCCGATCGGTCTCACCGTCAAAAAAGCCGACGCCGTCGGCAACAAGATTCTGGTCGAGGGCAATGCCGCCGCCGCGCTCGGTTGCGTCTACGGCGGCGCCACCGTCTGCGCCTGGTATCCGATCACGCCGTCTTCGTCGCTGGCCGAGGCCTTCCAGAAATACTGCGCCAAACTGCGCGTCGACAAAGACACCGGCCGCAACAAATTCGCCATCGTGCAGGCCGAGGACGAACTCGCCTCCATCGGCATCGTGGTCGGTGCCGGCTGGAACGGCGCGCGCGCCTTCACCGCCACCTCCGGCCCCGGCATCTCGCTGATGACCGAGTTCATCGGCCTTGCCTACTTCGCCGAAATCCCCGCCACCATCATCGACGTGCAACGCGGCGGCCCCTCCACCGGCATGCCCACGCGCACGCAGCAGTCGGACATCCTCGCCTGCGCCTACGCCGGCCACGGCGACACCAAGCACGTGCTGTTGTTTCCGCAAGACCCGACCGAGTGCTTCAGCATGGCGGCGCAGTGCCTCGACCTCGCCGACCGCCTGCAGACGCCGGTGTTCCTGATGACCGATCTGGATATCGGCATGAACCAGCGCCTGTCCTCTCCGTTCGAGTGGGACGACAAGCAGCAGTACGACCGCGGCAAGGTCATGACCGAAAAGATGCTCAACGACGACAAGGAATTCGGCCGTTACCTCGACGTTGACGGCGACGGCATCCCCTTTCGCACTTATCCTGGCACCCACCCGACCAAGGGTGGTTACTTCACCCGCGGCACCAGCAAGAACCCCTACGCCATTTACTCCGAGGCGGGTCCCGACTATGTTTACAACATGCAGCGCCTGCTGAAAAAATTCGAGACGGCCAAGGCCCTCGTGCCGCAGCCGGTGTTGACCGAAGCGAAAAAGAAAACCAAGTTCGGCGCCATTTACTTCGGCTCCACCAGCCCGTCCATGCACGAGGCCCTCGATGCCTTTGAGGCCGAGGGCATGCACGTTGACATCCTGCGCATCCGCGCCTTTCCCTTGCCCGATTCAGTCCTGGATTTCATTACGAGCCACGAGCAGGTGTTTGTCATCGAGCAAAACCGCGACGCGCAGTTCCGCTCCCTGCTGGTGAACGAGCTCAACGTCGACCCGGCCCACCTGATGCCCGTGCTGCACTACGACGGTACGCCCATCACCGCGCGCTTCATCATCAAGGAAATCAGCGAACGCGTAAGGGCGCTGAACGTTGAACCGATTAAAAAGAAGGGTAGGGCAGCTTGACGAATATGCTGGAAACCCTTGCCAGACGTGGCTTTTGAGCCGATGACACGATGAGCTAGGGGCGACCAACTCCCCCGTTCCACCCCCCCCGGCCTTTACGTGTAGGGGGGAGGGGGCTGCCAAGTAACGCGAAGCAACAAAGAGAGCGAGACAAAATGACCTACATCACCAAACCCAAGCTCCACCACCCGACCCTGCAAAAAAACAAGGTCGGCTACACCCGCCGTGACTACGAGGGCAAGGTGTCCACGCTGTGCGCCGGCTGCGGCCACGACTCCATTTCGGCGGCCATTATCCAGGCCTGCTGGGAGCTGGACATCCAGCCGCACCGCGTCGCCAAGCTCTCGGGCATAGGCTGCTCGTCCAAGACGCCCGATTACTTCCTTGGCAACTCGCACGGCTTTAACACTGTGCACGGCCGCATGCCCTCGGTGCTCACCGGCGCCAACCTCGCCAACCGCGACCTCATTTACCTCGGCGTCTCCGGCGACGGCGACTCGGCGTCCATCGGCATCGGCCAGTTCGCCCACGTCATGCGCCGCGGCGTTAACATGACCTACATTCTCGAGAACAACGGTGTTTACGGTCTGACCAAGGGCCAGTTTTCGGCCACCGCCGACCGCGGATCGAAGTCCAAGCGCGGCGTGGTCAACGCCGACTCCGCGATCGATACCGTGTCGCTGGCACTGATGATGGGCGCCACCTTTGTCGCGCGCAGTTTTTCCGGCGACAAAAAGCAGCTCGTACCGCTGGTGAAGGCCGCCATCGCCCACCCGGGTGCCGCCTTCATCGACGTCATCAGCCCCTGCGTGGCCTTCAACAACCACGCCGGCAGCACCAAGAGCTACGACTACATGCGCGAGCACAACGAGGTCGTCAACCGCCTCGATTTCTGGCCCAATCGCAGCGAAATCACCGTCGATTACAACGAGGGCGAGGTCATTGACGTGCCGCAGCACGACGGCAGCATCGTGCGCCTCAGGAAGACCCACCCCGAATACGACCCCACCAACCGCATCACCGCCTCGACGCTGATCGCCGAGCACGCCGCCAAGGGCGAGGTCATCACCGGCCTGTTGTACGTGCATCCGGAAGCCGAGGACTTGCACACCCACCTGCACACCGTGGACACCGCCTTCAATAAAATGGGCGTAAAGGATTTGTGCCCCGGCGCGGCCGCGCTGGAAAAAATCAACGCCAGCATGCGTTAGCTCTTAGCTACTAGCTTCTAGGTGTTAGCTACCAGGGGCTAGAGGCTGGAAACACCCGCCTGGCGCGGGTTTTCAGGTGTCACGCGCGCCCTGAACAAGGCGTACCACGTTACCCTCCCCGCACGTTAATGCGCTCTTACGCGGCTGTTGGTCGTGTTTTTCCCGCCACGCGTTGGCGAGTATCACCACAGTCATAGGCCGCCGCGCACACGTCGCCTTGAGGCGAGCTGCGTTTCCCCATGGCAAGGGCATGCCGCGCGCCTGCTTGTCCACCCCCGACGGCAAAGACCTGGGCCGGCCCGGTGTTGTGCGGCCCACACCGACTTTTGCGAAGCGTGCCACACTGCCCGCCATGGCTGAACGTCTGCAAAGCATGGGTGAGGAAATTGCCAATAGCGTAAGCCACGGCCTCGCGCTTGTGGCGGCGATTGCGGCCCTGCCCTTGCTCTTTGTCGCGGCGCGCCAGCTTGGCACGGCCAACGCGGTGGGCATGGCGGTGTTTGCCGTCACCATGCTGC